>NZ_JBEBVH010000381.1:0-3000 GCF_040392825.1 Pseudopedobacter sp. | reverse complement strand
GAATTTCCGTAGCAATTGCCTTGGTTCTGATTTTAATTTTTAAGCGATTTAAATTTTAGTGATATTTTAACAAAATAGAATTTAAGAGTTCGCTTTTTGGTGGTTGGTTGAATCAAGGTAGTACAAATATTTCGGACGGAGTCCTTGGTTTTTTAAATAAGATTTAAGTCGTCCGTTGGAAGGCTTAAACGAGGGATAGTGCCTTTGGCACTAAGACTTGCGCTAGTGAGGTATTTATAATTATAATGCTTTTGATTAATTTATTTTGGTACATCTTACTTTTTTCATACTAAAATCGCCTGCATCAACCGTTCTTATGAAAATCTGCCGTTGATTTAAGATCAGAATAAGATATAAAAGAAGAAGTCAGATTGTTTGTAATTTCGGCTTTAATAATACTTATTTTTGAGGAAGTAATTATAAACCCCTAATTATGGAAATAAAATCAAAGAAATCTGTAAAAATTGCTTATTGGATAAGCACCGGTCTGCTTGCTTTATTTATCCTCCCCGGAATATTCTTTATGAACAGTCCAATGGCTTTAGAAGGAACCAGACATTTGTTAATACCGGAGTGGTTGAGATGGGAAGTAGGTGTAGGAAGTTTTATAGGAGGGCTTTTACTGATACTGCCTGTTTGGAACCGTTTAAGAGAGTGGGCATATGTAGCATTGGGAATAGTTTATGTATCTGCAATTATAGGACATTTGTGGATAGATGGCTGGGCGGCAGTGACTTTTCAGGCTATTTTTATATTTCTGGTACTGCTGGTTTCTTATATCTGCTGGCATAAACTTAACGATAGAAAACTATATTAATAAAAACCCCAAAAGCAATTTGCTTTTGGGGTCTTCAACCTATCTATCTACCTATCGGGTATTTTATTAAAACCAGCGCCAGCCCATATTTTTAGCTGCAGCACTAAAAACAACGGCGCCGCCAAGAGAGCCCCATGGTCCGGCAAGTGCGCCAACTATAGCTCCGGTAACATCTGCATTTACAACGTTACAATTTATGCAGGGTCTAACTGCTTTAGCATCATTTTCGTTAAACCAGTAGCTGCTTTTTTGCGAAACATACTGTACGTTATGCCAGTAAGCGGCAGAATATCTTGCTACAGAATAGAAGGCAAGAATAGTTTCCATGTCTTTTTCGTCGAATTCTTTGGAAGCAAGAACTTTATTTTCTATGTCTTTAATGCTTTCGATATATTTTAATGTTCTGTCGTATGATGTTTCGCCAGTGGTATTAGCTAAAATACTTATCGGGTTTGGGTTATATGGACCTGTTCCTGTAATGTCGCAAATAGCCGGAAACCTTTTACAAATATCTAAAGAGATGTTTTCTAATTTGGATTCTTTGCCCATCATCTCCCTCATGGTATTGTAAGCCGAACTTAGATTGCTGCGTTGTTCGTCATCAAAACTTACCTGTTTTTCCCTGGCGAATTTAGAATAGATACTGATTAGGTCTTCTATGTTGAGATCGTTGTTTTTGGAATCAACATTAGCTGCAAAGTAATCCAGGAACTGGTTATGCAATTTACCTGTTTGGTCTAAGCGATTTGCTTTGTTCTCCATTTGAGAAAGTGAGATTTCTTTTTCTATTGAGGAGATTTTTGTATCCTCATTTTTATTGCAGGCGGTCATGATGAATAGAGACAGCATGAAGGTTCCTAATTTGATGATATTTTTCATGGTTAAATTTTAAGATTTGAAAATTGGAGTGTCAAAAAAAATTCCTGTCATCCTGAGCGCAGCGAAGGATCTCTCTCAGAAGCACTTCTGGCAGAGATTCCTGCCTGTCCGGCAGGCAGGTCTCCTCCTAAAGTCGTCGAAATGACGATGTTTTTGCTTTTTAACTCCTTCTATTAATAATTTAATTTTATTTTTTAGACGCAGCAGCCCAGATACTGGCACCTGCTCCGCCAACAACACCTCCAATTACAGTTCCCCAGGGGCCGAATCCGGTTCCCAGGATTCCACCGATTGTAGCACCATCTGCATCAGCACCAATGATATCTTTCGGATATTTAGCGAATTGTGCAGCTCTTTCCGGATTATACCATGGGCTATTTTTTGAGGCTATTAGATTATTGTGCCAGTAAGCAGCAGAGTGTCTTGCAGTTGAATAATAACCTAAAATAACTGCTTTGTCGCTAGCTTCCATATCTGTTTCCATAACTTTTGCTTCCATATTTTTCACTTCGGCTATAAATTTCAAAGTTCTGTCTGTAGATGTTCCGGTAGAAGAGTTCAGGATATCAAAGGGGATGTAGGGTCCGGGGAAAGGTTTAAAAATGTCGCATAAGATAGGGAAGCGTTTGCAAAGGTCCAGAGGTCTGTACGGGCCACCAATGGCCTGAATTTCTTGCTGTACCTGAGCATAAATTTCTCCCGATGCTCTTAAAGTAGCCGTAGTTTCATCGTTTTTGTCATCTTTATAAAATTCGGCAGAAACTTTTATAAGATTTTCTACGCTTGCATCGCCACTATTTTTAGCAAAGAAATCCAAATAGGCATTGTGTTGCTGTCCAACTTTATCGAACTGATTTTTTTCGTTGGCCATTTCTTTTTCTGTTAACTGTCTTTCCATAGATACATCACCATTTTGATCTTTCTTACATGAAGTTACCATTGCAAAAACAAGCAATGCTGCGATTGAGGTTTTGATTAAGTTTTTCATAATATTTGTCATTTTAATTTTTTCCTACTCTAAAAGCTTTTCGGATTCCGCTTTAACACGTTGTCTGTGCTTTCTGTAGGTATATCAATAGAATGAAAAGTTTGTTACCCCTTGTTTTATAGAAATTTTGAAAATAGGTGGTATTTAGTATCAAGTATTAAGTAGCCGGTATTGAGTATCGAAAGGAGATAGATAACAGAGGAAATTACTTAGCTGTTGTACAGTATTGTTCGCTGCGGAGATATCTCCTGCCGTCGATATGAATCCCCTCTCCCCGAGCCTGGCTGCCGGACGGTAGGGTGAGTTGGAAGTGCAA
>NZ_JBEBVH010000380.1:0-3003 GCF_040392825.1 Pseudopedobacter sp. | reverse complement strand
GGATAATCGACTCCATGCCAGCTATAACGTTGTTGTTTAACCCACTCTGGCCATCCAAGTTTTTTATAGCCATCTCCCAGTGTCTGATAATAAGTTACAGGCAAAGGGTAAGGCTGATTCTTGTACATCCCTTTATGTCTTTTAGCTGGCGACACCGGTGTATGAACTGCCTTATGAGAAAGATATAGGAAGAAAGGTTTCGATTTATCCCTATTTTTCAACCAGTTCAGCGAATGCTCGGTCAACAAATCGGTAATATAGGTAGAATCTTTATAGACCACTTTTTTACCATTAATATTTAAAGTGGGGTTATAATATACACCTTGACCCGGAAAACTTTCCCAATGATTGAACCCATTTCTTGGATGATCTCCATGTCCCATATGCCATTTCCCCAAAAATGCTGTTTGATAACCTACCTGTTGCAGATATTGTGGAAAATATATTAAGTTATCAGGTTCCGGCGTAACATTATCCACAATAGTATGTACATGGGAATACTGTCCGGTTAGTATAGATGCCCGGCTTGGCGAACATAGAGAAGTTGTCACAAAAGCATTTTCCAGGTGTGCTCCTCCTGTTGCTAAAGCATCTAAACCAGGTGTCTTTAACCAGGGCAATCTCCCTGTAAAGCCCATAAAATCGTATCGATGGTCATCACTTAAAATAAAGATTACATTTCTTTTTTTTGCACCTGGTTCCTGTACTAATTTTTGTATGCTCTTTTTATGTTGTGCCCAACCTGTTGAGACAAGTAATAAGCCTGACAAAAGCAATACTACTGTTTTTTTTGTTTTCATATTTATATCATACTTGTTTCCGCTAGACATGTCCCGACTCTCATTTCACCAACTTTAAGGTAAAGATTAACTTCTCTATTGCTACGTACTTTATATATAATTATCATTATTTTACTATTATTACTTTTGTTTTATCTGAAATTCCTTCATCTGACTCAACAAACAGTACATAAGTTCCGGTATTAATTGCTCTTACATTTAATTCGAAATCTTGCCCGGCTTCTGATTTGGTAATTCGTTTTGATAATAAAGTGTTCCCGGTAAGCGAAACTAAACGAACTTTTGTTATAGCTGGTGAAATAGAACCAACCTGAACTTTCAGCACATCTTTTGCCGGATTTGGATAGACTTTAATACCAGCTATGGATAAATCAAAATTCAACACCCTTACACCTAAAACTTTAGAACCTCCGTTTCTGTCTGTTTGTGAAAGCTTGTAATAGCTTTTTCCGTTTAATGGCTCATTATCTTTGTAATTGTAAGAAACAGCCTGTCCGGTATCACCTTTTGACCGAACTTCGTCAATAACATTAAAGTTTTGTCCATCATAACTTCTTTCAATCACAAACTTGTCGTTATCTGATTCTGAAGCTACTATCCAGTTTAATTCAGCTGCATTGCCCAATCTTTTAACAGCAAAATATTTAAGTTCCACAGGCAGTGTGCCCTGATATTCATAAGCCCCTAAATCTACTTTCACATGTGTAATACGTTGGTTCCCTGCCAAATCTGCTGTTAACCCATAAGTCGCTACATAACTATTATCACCTTTTTCGGTTGCTGCACCTTCTACCAATTGTAGAAAGTTAGAACTACTGATATCTGTACTTAAAAATAAAGGAGAAGCGGTTGGATTTACAATGTTTTTATATTCTTCTTCTGAATCTTCAGGCGGAGTTAATTGAAATAAGTTAGAACGTAAATTCATCGTTGTTCCGGTTAGATTCCTTAAATCTGAGGCTGTCGTACCAGATGAATTCGTTGAATTTGCATTAAATACGCTGTTGTACAAATTTAACACAGTGCTGGCAGTATTACCATATCCTATAGCTCCACCATTAGATCCCGAATTGTTATAAAATGTACAATTAACAACTGTTGTATTAGAATATCCTCCCAAATACAAAGCTCCGCCACTGGGGGCAGTGGCTGTAGCCCTGTTTTCAGAAAAAATGGCATTGAAAACATTAAGCTTGGGAACATTGTTTTCGCTGCCAATTGTATAAAACCCTGCACCGCCAGTTCCACGACCAGCAAACACTTTTGAATTTAAAACAGTAACTGTAGGAGAACCTAAAATTGAGGTAAAATACATATTTCCACCACTTGCAGCGGATATATTCCCATCAAAAACCACATTTTCGAAAACGCAAGTTGATGAATTTCCTGACAGCTTTAAATAAACCCCAGCCCCGCCATTAACAATGGATCCAGCATTAACAGAACTTTGGTTATTTTTAATAATCAGATTTTTGAATGTAACAGAAGTTTGCTCATTAGTGATATTAATTCCGGCGCCCTGATTGCGGGCTACTCCAGCTAATTCTGTAGCAACATTTGCAAAGCCATGCTGAATAGTGAAACCGTCTAAAAGAGCACCATTTGAATTTACAGCAGATGCTACCACATGATAAGCATCACCTGCATTTGCGCTATTACTGTTATTCAAATCCCCACTTAATATAGTTAGATTGGCAGCCACGTTTCTTTCAGACAATGATGTTTCATTATTTCCAACAAAACCACCGTAGATTTTTACGCCTGCCTTTAAGATAAACGTCTTGTCTCTGTCATCTCCGGCTGCATCTAATTTTTCGGTAGGTTTATACGTTCCGGCAGCTACCCAAACTTCATCATTTACTCCCGAATTATTGATCATAGTTTGCAAATCTCCGGCGTCATTCCAACCTGTTCCATTACCGGAAGCACCAGATTTCACGTAACGGATAGTTTGAGCGATAGCACCAGTACTAAATACAGCGAAAAGTGTTGTACAAATTAGGTTTAAATAGATTTTTCTCATAGTTTTTATTCTTGGTTTATAAAATAGATATCCTTTATCTTCCGGTATATGACGGAAAATTCAATAGATACATAAAAATCCAATAAACGGTCTTGCTTGCTTTACCAGCTTACCGCTCTACCAGCTCTTTTACCTTATCTCCATAGTAATCAACTTTTTCTGCTTTTAGATTCAATAGCT
>NZ_JBEBVH010000379.1:0-3013 GCF_040392825.1 Pseudopedobacter sp. | reverse complement strand
ATTTCAATAAATGTTTCAAGCAATTCTTGAACACCAAAATTATTAATTGCACTACCAAAAAACACAGGGGCTAAATAACCGGAACGATATAAAGGTATGTCAAAAGGTTCGTAAACTGAATCTACTAACTCCACCTCATCACGTAGTGTATTAGCGGCTTTCTCTCCTAATATAGTATCTAACTGTGTATCCGCTAAATCATCTATAGGTATATAATCACCTGAAATACTTTTCTTATTTGCACTATAAAGATTTAACTTATGTTTATGAAGATGATATACTCCCTTAAAGCTACTGCCTATACCTATTGGCCAACTTAGCGGACGTACGGAGATATTTAACTCTTTCTCTATTTCCTCAAGAAGTTCAAAATGCTCCCTTCCCTCACGGTCCATTTTATTGATAAAAACAATCACGGGTGTATGACGCATTCTACAAACCTGCATCAATTTTCGAGTTTGTTCTTCTACCCCTTTAACAGAATCTATCACCAAGATTACGGAATCGACGGCTGTTAAAGTTCTATATGTATCTTCAGCGAAATCTTTGTGTCCGGGTGTATCAAGAATATTGATTTTATGATTCAAATACTCAAAGCCCATAACAGAAGTGGCAACTGATATACCACGCTGTTTCTCAATTTCCATAAAATCAGAAGTCGCCGTTTTTTCTGCTTTATTACGCTTTACTGTACCTGCCTTTTGGATAGCACCTCCAAAAAGCAAAAGCTTCTCTGTTAATGTTGTCTTTCCAGCATCGGGGTGACTAATAATTCCAAAAGTTCGTCTTTTCTTTATTTCGCGGTTCAGCATCGTTCGTCTTTATTTTTTTCAGAACTGCAAAAGTACGGAAAATAAATTCTTAGATATACTCCTTGCTATAAGTGAAAAATATGATTAACACAGGGTCATTTCTGACTGTTTCAATAAGATCTCAAAGCGGTCGTATAATGTGGCATCAAAATCAGTATCATACTTTGCATTCAGTGGAATGGTATAGTATTCTCCGATCAAACTCAACTTTGTTTCAGTTCTAACAATCCTTATCTTAAGGAAACCGTATTGTTCAAAACAATACTTTACTAATTTAACATCCTTAAACAGATCAGAATCAGTATTAATCATTCGATTTCCCTCTTTTGCCAAAGGGTGCAAAAGAGCATATCCACCAGCACCAGCAACAATATAAGGAGTTCTTGTACCATCAGGATAGTTGCGTATAAAGCGTTGATAATTATGGACATGTCCACTGAAAACAATATCTGGTTTAACTCCAGCCTCTTTGTAAGCATTGTCGAGGAATTCAACCATTGCCAAACTAGAACCATGATTAAGGTCTGCTGAAAAGGGAGATTGATGCAAGCACACAATCAAAACCTTTCCATTCATATCCAAAGCATGCTTTTTTAATTCCTCAATAAACCATTCCTTTTGTTCTTCGGTAATTACACCAAACTTGGCGACATTCCCATACAATCCAATTATTGTCGCCACCGATGTATTCAATGTCCAATATACATTGGGTTGAATCATGCTCTTACGTTCACTTCCCTCAGAAAACTTCACGTAACGCTGTCTCGAGTCACAAAAGACATCCATGTAACCATCTAGACTCTGATAAGGGGATTCATTTAAAAGATTAATCTCCGCATCGTGATTACCTGGGATGGAAAAGATTGGTCCAGGATAATTCTCAAAAGGTTTGAAAAATTGAGCAGGGTACTCATCCTTCTCTCCATGATCATAAACGATATCGCCCAAATGATATAGAAATTGCGGTTTATTTTCACCCACTTTTGCTTGCTTTATCAATTGCTGTGCTAATAATCGTTGAAAACTTAAGTCTTTTGCACTCCCTGTATCTCCCACCATATGAAAAACTAACTCATTTTCTTTTCCCGCAATGGCAGGCTCTACTTCTCCTATATCTAAATTATAGGGCCACTTGCCTACCGGGGGAGGTAAAGGTCTAAATTTATTTGCATCAGCAAATTTTCCTTTCAGCAATAATGGCTTGTCAACTATTTTATTCATTATTAAAAATTATTCTTAAATATGTTCAAAAAGGATACCAATTAAATCAATAAATGTCATATAATTATTAAGAATAAGTTAAGAGTCAGAACTATTACCAAAAATACCGCAAAAAAAATATTTAAAATCTTGTGTTTAAAAAAACAAAAACGTATTATTGTCGACTGATTTAATAGACAATAATATCTAGCAGATGCCTGAAAAGACTCAGCCCATAATAAGGGAAACAAATCTAAATGACAATCCACCCCCTCTTGAGGTAAAAACTCAAGAAAATGGTATAATTAATAAAACACATACTAAAGTAAACACGCAAGAAAAGAAATGGAAACGTATTGCTAATTGGAGTTTAATTATTCTGGCTTTATTATTCATTATTTTTGCAGTGCTTGCATACATTCCAGGCGATAGAGTTATAACCTACCTTCAAACACTACCTGGCAAAATCGATGAACAATTCTTTTGGATGTTAGCTATAGGCTTTGTCGCACAAATGGTTGATGGAGCTCTGGGGATGGGATATGGGGTAATTTCAACAACCCTTCTTCTATCAGGAGGAGTAAATCCAGTTGTTGTAAGTGGAAGCATTCATACTGCAGAAATGTTTTCTAGCGGCGCTTCCGGATATAGTCACTATAAATTCGGGAATGTAAATAAGAAACTCTTTAAAACTCTATTAATTCCAGGGGTAATAGGAGCTATTTGCGGTGCTCTACTTCTAGGCTTTTTTGGAGAAAAGTATGCTGGGTGGCTTAGACCTATATTGTCTATTTATACGCTTATTCTCGGAATTCGGATTCTTATAAATGCTTTTAAGAAACAAATTAAATCCCAAAAAGTAAAGCATGCTGGCTGGCTGGCTGGAGCCGGAGGATTTTTAGACTCTTTTGGAGGCGGAGGCTGGGGTCCATTAGTGACTAGTACTTTAATATCAAAAGGTAGAAGTCCGAAATATGTTATAGGATCTGTTAGTCTTACCG
>NZ_JBEBVH010000378.1:0-3027 GCF_040392825.1 Pseudopedobacter sp. | reverse complement strand
ACAATGCCTTTTAAAGCACCATATTTCATGGCTACTTTTGCCTTACGAATAGCTTCCTCATATAACCCTCTTGAAGCCCCCGGTTCCCAGTAGGAAATTTTTGTTCCTCCAACAGCAGCGGGAATAAGTCCAATCTTAATTTTAGGATTTGCTTCAGCCATTGCTTTACCAAAAGCCAGCCCAGGACCTGTTCCTCTATTAGCTTTATCAAAATGAAGTGGCTCCTTAGCTAAAACGAATTCATCCGCTGCATTTAACATGAATACCCTATTATGTTCGGTTGTATCTTCCGCTTCGATTACACCACGACCAGCCATATTAGATTGACCAACTAATAAATATAAATCATAACCCGATTTTAAATCTATAGTCTCCTTTTTTGAATGGCAACTAACAAGTAGCAGCAGTGGAATTAAAAATATTAAAAAAGATATTTGCTTAATTTTATTCTGTAAACAATTACCTCGTTTCATATCATTCATCTTCATAAATTTTTACTTACCTAAATTTTTGTACCTCAGCATAGCTTCCACATAATAATAATCTGCATAAGAAAGTGGAACGTCTACCTCTCTGTCTTTAGTCAGATTGCCAACACTATGTTTTAAAATAAAGCCACCGTTTTCCCCTACCGAAGCTGTATACACCGGAGAAGAAAGTGACTTAATCATTATTTCTGCCGCATTTAAATATTTTTGCTTCTTCTCTTTATCTGAATATCCCGAAAGTTCAATCAATGCAGAAGCTACCAAAGCCCCCGCCGAAGCATCTCTTGGTATTACAGAATATTTGAATGCATTGTAATTAAAGCTTGGCTGCACCCCAGGTTGCCCTGCATCAAAATCCCAATAAGGGATTTTATCTTTAGGAAGATTTTTGTGATTAAGAAAAAAGTCTGCCATTCCCTGTGCTGTCTTAAGGAAACGCTTATCTCCTGTCTCACGATATACCATTGTAAAACCATAGATGCCCCAGCCCTGCCCTCTCGACCAGGTAGAGTTATGAGCAAAGCCCTGATAAGTTTCGCGGCTGTTTATCTCACCTGTTTCAGGATTATACGCCACCACATGAAAAGAACTATAATCTGGTCTTACATGATTTTTCATTGCAGTTTCGGCATGTGTAACCGCTATTTTTTTAAAGCTTTCATCTCCGGTCACTTTTGAAGCAAAGAATAACAATTCCAGATTCATCATATTGTCTATAATCACCGGAAAATCCCAATATTTACTTCCATCTAAAGACTTAATGCGATCCCAGGATTGTATACTGCCAACTTTAGAATTATACCTGCTTGCCAGCGATTTAGCCGATTGTACTAAAATATCTTTATATTCTTCTTTTTTTGTTATACGATAGGCATTACCAAAACTACAATACATCATAAAACCTAAATCGTGAGTATTCTTGTTATCTTTCTGGCTTTTCAAAAACGCAAACTTGTTATCGGCTTCTTTAAGTAACTCCTTATCCTTAGTATGTTCATATAGATAAACCAAAGTACCGGGGTAGAAACCACTTGTCCAGTTTTTTGCAGTACTTGTTACAGAACCTTTTTCTCTGCCCTCGTAAGTTTTTGGAAAACGGTCTTCTGGTGTTACCGATTTTAGGAATTTATATTGTTTTGTGGATTGATCTAAGCTTTTTTCGATAATTTCTTTCAATCCCTTACCACTAAATGTATTCGCTTTCTGTGCATACGAATATGCCATGAAAAAAAACACTAAGAGCATCGCACTACTAAATACTATCTTTTTCATGTGATTATAAGGTTAATAATTACTACTGATAAGCATAATTTACTCACCGTTAACGTTACCGTAAAGTAATAACTAATTTTTATATAATCAAATATTTCATTTATAATTTGCATTTTCTAAGAATTGAGTGTCCGAATTAAAAATCAATCATTTTTTGTAGGAGTTCCTAGAATGTACTCATTGGCACGGAATGCTTTACTTAGACACCGTTTTCCATGCAACGGCTCTTAAATATGCAGCAAAATCCTGGGAGACATTTTCAGGAACAAACTTTAAGTTAACAGGTGATTCTCTAAACAAAAAACTATACCAAATGAGCGCACCTAAATAGCAACCCGCCTGATTTGCATGATTAGCGTCTAACTTAAGTTTTTTGTTCTTAGTCCATGAATATCCAACATTAAGAGAGTTTTTCTCATTTGGTAACTCAGGATATATGGGATTTTCAAAATTATAATCAATATCCGGAACAAATTTCCACTTATGATCTGAACTTACCTCCCAGAAAGCATCGCCAACGGGAATTATTCTCATATTTAATTCCTTTGCTACTTTATGATAAGCTATCCGGGATTTCGCCCACATTTCCTGGGCACTTTTTGCCCTTTCTTCAGCTGTTACCCTGCTAAAATATTTGGCATCTTTTCTATATGGCCATGTTTGATGTATCACAATTTCTGCATTGGGCTGAAATTTCTTAATAAAATTATATAAGTAATTAATATATGGATAATAGCTATCTGAATATGCAGAGTATGTTGATGCTTGTTGTAAAGTAACAATATCCCATTTACCATCCATTAAAAGCATTTTTAATGACTTTCCCTTATAAGGTTTTCCTTCAGGATCGTCTGGATTCGATGCTGCAATTTCTACTAACTCCCAATGCTTTTTTAAGGGGCTTCCACTAATCTCTGCTTTTTGTATAATTAATTTATGTCCGCCTTCTACAGCTAATTGAGGTAAATATAGTGTTGCATTTCTGGAGAAACTATTCCCTATCACCAGTAATCGTATTTCTTTTTCATTTTTGTTTTCAACCTGCGCTTTTACAGGATCAATTGTAAAGAGCAAACCAATAATAAAACATAAGATACTAATCACAGGAATTTTACTATATTTCATATTTTTTATATTATAACGCAATCATTTTTTTTCACATGTGTTTATTTAAAATTTGGATCAATATTATGTGTTAATTCAAGCTTCAAACTTTGACACTCTCGACATCCTTCTCCTTTTTGCTTCAATTCGCCACTATTGTCAA
>NZ_JBEBVH010000377.1:0-3045 GCF_040392825.1 Pseudopedobacter sp. | reverse complement strand
AGAATCGGGATTTTTTTTAACCAGTAAATAGATAATTTTTAACAGGAGTATGCAAAATATTGCAACTTTACACTAATTATAAATCTATAAATTCGTCTTATACAAATTTTATATATCAATGATTTATAGCGAAAAACAGGCACTTTGTAAATATATACTGATAGGGTTTGCTATCGGTTTAAGTTCTTGTAATTCACAAATACAAAATATGCATACAGAGAAACAGTTGACTTTCGGAAATAAAGGACATTTAATTAATCATACACAGGTTATATCTCCGGATGGGAAGTGGATAGTTTATGACACCCGGAATGACGACTCCAAAATAGGAAGTACTTCTACCATAGAAATGGTGAATATAGAGACGGGAGAAACCAGAGAATTATATGAAACAAAAAATCAGACCCAATTTGGACCAGGTGTTGGAGCTGCTACTTTTTCTCCGGTAGATCATAAAGTAATATTTATTCAGGGTATCCGAAATGCATCTGAAAAAAATCCGTATGGATTTACCAGAAGAACCGGTGTTGCAGTAGAGGTGGGAAATCCAGGTAAAGCAATTTATATGGATGCAAGAGATATTCAGGAACCCTTTACATCCGGGGCTTTAAGAGGTGGTACTCATGCGCATTCATGGAGTGGTGACGGAGAGATGATTTGCTTTACTTACAATGACTATGTAATAGAACAGTTAAGCAAGAAAGATTCGTCTGTACAAGACCTGAGAACGGTTGGTGTCATGTTTCCTAAAAAAGTACAGGTTCAGGATGACGGATCTTTAGAAAATAATAGCGGAGAAATGTTTTCTGTTATTGTTAGCGACGTTACCGAGCATCCCAAACCTAATACAGATGAAATAGATAAGGCTTTTGATGAATGCTGGATAGGTACAAACGGTTATATTAAAGCTGATGGTTCCAGACAAAAAAGAGCCATTGCCATTCAGGGAAATACAAAAGACGAACAGGGTAATACCAAAGCAGAAGTATACGTTATTGATTTGCCGGAAGATTTAACACAGGAAGCACAGGATAAACCTTTAGCTGGAACAGCAAAAACAAGACCCAGTGTACCCAAAGGAGTTTCACAAAGAAGAGTAACCTTTTTGCAGCATGGAATTCAGGGACCACGCCATTGGTTAAGGTCAACAAAAGACGGTAGCTTAATTGTATTCTTAACAAAAGATGGTAAAGGTTATATCAATGCATTTGGAGTTTCTCCAAATGGTGGAGAAGTTAAACAATTAACATTTAATGCTTTTAATATACAAAGCGGAATCAATTTGAGTCCTGATGATAAGAAACTGGCTTATGTAGCCAATAATGCGGTTTATATAACTGATTTAGAAACAGGAGTTTCACAGAAAATAACTGATAATTTTTCTGAAGCCAATAAACCCGTTAGTGCAGTTTTATGGTCAAAATCTGGAGATGGGGTTTTCTACAATCGTTTTGTAGATGGCTGGTTGCAGATTTTTAGTATTGGCTTACATTAATTATGATAGCTCATCGATAGCGCAAGCATCCGCTTGTGCTGTCATAGATTTTGTCTTTAAGGCACAAGCGGCACGCTTGCGTCAGATAATACTAATTTAATTAAACCTATAAGGAGAGGGCAGAGACTTTAATAAAATTTCGTTTTATATTCAATAGGAGTACAGCCCATAACCTTTTTGAAATGTCTGTAAAAATTAGAAGGATTATTAAAGCCACATTCCATACTAATGGCTTCAACCGTCATACTGTTACTTACCAGCATTCGGCAAGCATGACTTATCCTGATTTCAGTTAAAAAATCATAATAAGTTTTTTTAGTAATCTGTTTGAAATATCTACAGAAAGAAGTTATACTCAAGTTACTTAGCGAAGCAATTTGTTCCAGTGAGATATCCTCTTTGTAGTTAGACAAAGTATAAGTACAAATTTTATTAATGCGTTCCGTGTCTAAGCTGTTAGTCTGATAGAAGGCATGAGATTTAGTTATCGTTTCAAATTCGTTGCTGTTAGCCAGCGTACTCAATATATTCAGTAAGATCGTAACCCGTTCAAGATTCTGCGCACCCAAAGCATCATGCATCAAAGTTTCCAGTTTTTTCTTCGTTTTTCCTTTTATAATAAGTCCCTGTTTAGCTTTCTCATATAACTTAGGAATTTGAAAAGTCTCGGGAAGACTTAAGAAATCTTGTCCCAGACAATTCGGAAGAAACTGGATAACCGTAGCTTCAACGTTTAATGCCGATCCCGGATAAAAGTACTCATCTTTACACCGCCAGGTATGTGGAAGATTCTCTCCAAGCAGGATCATCTCACCAGTAGAGAAGTTGTTAATATTATCCCCAATAAAACGAACCCCTTCACCTTTTTTTACAAAATGCAGTTCAAGTTCAGGATGATAATGCCAGATTGTTCCAAAATTTGGAGAAACATCATTCCTGATATTATATGAAGTCTCCAGTCTGGTAGGTACTTTGTGGAATTGCGCTTTCATAATTCAATTAAATAATTGTTTCAATTCAGGTTCTTACTTCTCCTACAGAATTAGGCGTGTAAGGAGGTTATTAATTTGTTTATATAAATATAATACTTGTTTTGAATAAACAAATTAAAGATGATAATATATTGGAGAAAGAAGGCAATAAATCGTATGGATTTACCTCTTTTGCTTGCCATATTTGTATAAAGCAGTATTTTAGGTACTACTATATGATAGATGTTATCTTATCATAAAACCAAAGGTGTTTTGATTTAAACCTATATTAGCAATGAATACACAGAAGAAAATCAGTCTGGTTTGTAGTGGCGATTTACGTCCCTCTGCAAATTTAAGCTGCTGGGCCACACAAGCAGAAATGGAAAATCAACTGGCAAAAGCTTTTGCCGAAGAAGGTTGGACTGTTGAAAAAGCACATGCATATGATGCAGAAAAACAACATGGATTTATAGACTCTCAGCGCATGGGAATCGAAGTTTTCAAAACTATAGATCCCGAATTACCGCTTGTTGTAGCAGAAAGCGTATGGCAATATAGTCACCACGTTCTGGCAGG
>NZ_JBEBVH010000376.1:0-3058 GCF_040392825.1 Pseudopedobacter sp. | reverse complement strand
ACAATAGCTGTTTCGTCGAGTCATTAAATAATTCTTGTTCTTCTTCTACTGACGCTTCTTTATTGCTGGTTTTAATACTTTGACTATTTTTTGTAGCGATGTTTTTTTCTAACCGTTTAAGTCCACTATTGAGTTTAGATTCTTCTATATCTTCATCTCTATAGATGTAATCTGAATTATTTGGGTTAGTTTTTAACCGCTTATAAGTGATTAAAGGTTTCTTGTCTAGGTTTCCATCCGCAGGAACAGTAGGAATAGGATTAAAAAATTCGTCTGATTTTTCGAAATAATTTACTGCTGATCTTTCCTTTAAATAAACCGTAATCTGTATCTCTTTTGGTTCTAAGTTTTGGTCTGTTGTCGGTGTAGGCTGATTTTGTAAATAAGCTGAAGAGTTCACTTTTACCCATTCGAAATGCTTCTTGCTCCCTGTACAGGAAATTAAAGCAATGGCTAAAAAGAATATTAACAAATGTATGTTACGCATACGTACAACCTCCACCCATTCTAAACAACAAGACCTTAACGTGTTTCGTTAAGGTCTTGCAATTTATTGATTTAAATAAGCCAAAGAAAATATTTTAGGAATTAAAGGAAAGCTTAATATTTTATTATTTCGACCTATTCATTATCTAATTTAGGACAATATTACATGTCAAAGGTCTTGATCTTGATGCTTGTGTATTGATAACTGTTGCACTATTTGTAGTAACCGTATTTTTGGTAAGAATATAATTAAGATGATTTACAGGTGTATTTGAAGGATAATTAAAAGCGGTAACGCCTGCAAAAGCATCGCTCAGGAAGCTATACATAGTTACCATAGGTGCCGAAGTTCTTGAAATATCTAAACTTCCTCCTAATACTTTCCATGTTACATTATCCGCATTTATCCAATTTTTTGCTTCTGTAGCTTGTGATAGCCTATCAGTTGACCCGCTTCCAAAAGATGTCACATAAAAATTTACCCAATTTCCATTTATATTTACACGGGTCCTTAAAAGCCCCTGTTTATTGCCATCCCCCGGGTCTGCTGTATAAATGTATCTTGCCTCCTGAGTCTCATCAAATGGGAATTTACTTAAAAAACCTTGTCCATATTTTCTTAAATGTCCTCCGGATGCAGTTGTCGCAGGATAGGAAAGAACGGTTTGGTATCTGTAATACATACCTAAAGTTTCTCCTAGCCATCTAATTTGATCATCATAATTACTCCTAGAAGAAAAGTACCGGTCAACCTGACTAAGTGCAATAACATCTGCGTTTGAGCTTTTTATTACATTTGCTATTGCCTGTAAATCATACACACCATTCATATTCTCTCCATGATTAATATTATACTGCATGTATTTGAAAGTCCTGAAATCTAATGTAGCAGTTGCCAGTAAAGGAAAATGATCTGAAGCAATTAATGTTAATGCATCATTTTTGGGAGCTACATTAGTAAAAGTAACTTTCTGGCCAAGTATATAATCGAGGCGATCATTTTTATAACCATTTGTAGAAAAAGTTGCAGGTGTCAAGCTGGTACCTAAAGGATCTGCAAATTCTGCTGCTATCGTCGCATGTTGTGTCGAATTAGGCAAAATATTCAAATCTCCGCAAACTATTTTAGGCCCACCAACTTTCCTCGATCTTTTGATAAGCTGATTTATCTGGCCCGTTTGTAATGTAGGATAGGTGGGAAGAATTAAATGAGTCACATAAAAATGAAAAGTATTCCCGCCTTTATTTATTCTAACTTCTAAAAAACCTTTATAAGGATAACCTTCATCCGGGCTTTTATCAGTATATATTTCTGTATAACTGGCTTCGATAGGATATTTACTCAAAACCATATTCCCAAAAGTCCCCCCATCTGCTTGTGTATTACTCGCCTGATAAATCCTATATGGATAGGCTGTACAATACTTTTTAATGCTATCAGGCTGGTTCTCATTATTACTTACCGAAGTCCATTTGTTTAAAACTTCGTTTAGCCCAATTACATCGGCTCCCGACTCATTAATTACCTGAATTGTTTTTTTGAGATTATAAATCTTTGCCGGAGCAGGGCCTATTCCCTGATGGATGTTGTAACTCATGACTTTAATAGTTCCCGTCAGAGCCTGTGTTTCGGCACCGCTTTTTTCATTTAATCCCGTTAGTGATAAAATTTCTGTCTCTTGTGGTTCAGCGCAGGAAATCAGGCTGAAACTTATTATTCCAGCAACTAGAAGTTGGTGACAATTGATTTTCATAGTTTAAAAAATTAATAGTTAACAATTGATTGATTAATATTTCATCATTTATAATCTTTAATTTCTCTTAATCTTTAAACCGACTTGCAGAAGCTGAACAAGATTTATTATGGAGGGAACGGCATAGCAATTTCTTGCCTGTATATTCGGTTTATTGAATTGGTTTCGGCTTTAAATGCACTAGCTAATTATATTGCCAGTGCATTTTCTTTACTATATATTTTTCATAGACAAAGCATTTGATCTTATTTAAATACCTTTACGGTTACTTTCTCATTCCCGGATATCAGTGTAACGACATATACCCCCGGAACAAGATTTTTTACAGGAACAGATTTTCTATTCGGTCCTTTATTTAACTGTATATCTTCAGAAACGAATACTTTACCGGAAATATCTGTCAGATATAAGTCTGCTTTGCTTCCCTCTCTGGCAGATAAAAATACCTCCAGCTCATTAGTCTTTGTTAAGTGGGCGGTTAATGCTACCGGCTGTCCATTTACATTAACTGTAATTACAGCAGATTTTTCTGATTTACCGTCATAATCTACCTGACGAAGCTGGTAATAGTTAGTTCCTTTTAAAGGATTGGTATCCAGGAAAGAATAATAAATTATTCTTTCTGAATTGTTATTTCCATCGACAGCACCTATTACAGAAAAGTTGTTATTATCTTCTGAACGAAGAATCTCGAAACGGGCATTATTTTTTTCTGATACTGTTGTCCAGCTTAACTGTACGCCTTCTGTTAGTGCTTTTCCGGTAAATGAATTTAGTTTTACCGGAGTTGATATAGCAACAGGGGCAAAAGCAACACC
>NZ_JBEBVH010000375.1:0-3095 GCF_040392825.1 Pseudopedobacter sp. | reverse complement strand
TTTTTCTCAGATTCAGAAAGCTCCGCATCTTTCTTGATCTTTGTTATATCTGCAAAAGACTGTTTAGTTAGCGCTGTAATTTTTGCTTGCTGTTCCTGATTTAAGCCAATTATATCCATTGTCTCCTGCTTATGCAAAAAAAACGACTTTGTCTTGTGCGCTTACCGTAAACGAAAGCATAAATAGCATTCCTGCTATAAAAATTGATCTTTTCATAATTTATATATTTAAGTTTAAAAAATTCATATTTATAATATTTCTATTTTTCTATTCCTTGCTAGAGAGCCTTTTTTCTAACCATTTATAAGCTAATTCACGAGATTCTTCCGTAAAATCATGTCCATAGCCATGTAAGTAGTAATTTATATCTGCTTTATTGGATTTATTAACTTTTTTGTAATACTCTGTCAGCTCTCTAAAACATTCCAATAATTGTTGATTTCCCCTATTCAAATTATCAAAAAGGGAATACTGATATAATACGGAGCGTGGCGCTGCAAGTCTTAAAAAGAAATTTGCATCACTATTCAAACCTAGTTTATAATCAGCATTAGACAAATGGGCTCTAATCTCCTTTTGGTCTTTCCATAATTGGGGTTTATAACTTACCATTCCTCCGGAATTTACCACCGCAGCTTTCACCCTTTCGTCAAATGCTGTTAGTAAAATAGCATCCCAGGCCCCTAAAGAGTGTCCTATAATTCCAATATTAGAAGAGTCAACAACATCAAGCTCTGTCAGAAAATCCAGGGCCTTCTTTAAGTCATAAATACTTTTGCCACTAAGCTGCCAACCTGGATATTTTTTTGATAGTTCATTTTGATAAGCGACCATTTCTGCTTTGTTATTTGTTGTCCCATTCGGCCTCCTTCTTTCGCCATAAGCCGCTCTGTCTGGAGCGAAAGTTATAAAGCCTCTTCTAACCAGATCTAAAGCGTACTGCCTGTTTTCTCTGCTTATCTGTTCTTTCTCATCTTTCGCAGATTCCTTATATATGCCAACAACTCTATCCTTTCCTATATCTGCAGTAGGATGAGGGCACATAATCAAGGGCAGTTTTTCTCCTTTTTTAATATTTAATGGTAGCAAAATATAGGCATAACCGTATTCGTCTGTATCTACAAGATATTTGATGTGCCAACGCTCATGATCTGGTTGTCTTACCTTTTCTATAGTTTCCATTATAGGCTTAGGAGTTGAGTTTGATTTGGGACCTTTTTCCAAATAAATCCTTTCCATGGCTCTTTTTATTTCCTCTCTGGTAACCTCGGGAACCGAATCTTTGTTTACCCGCACCGAACTATCAGTAAAATCTATATTGCCTTTGCCTTCCCTTTCATGTGAATAAGCACAATAAGAATAAAAGATCAACACCAAACAACATTTTAGAAATAACTTCATGAGGTTCTTTTATTGGTTAATTTAATTTTGGACACACACTACTATGGTCTACTAACTTTATTCTACTCTTTATTTATTAAAAGATCAGTTTTATATCTAACGTAATGTTCGTATACGCCATTCATCCACATCACTAAGGGCTCTTTACCCTTAAAATTGTCTACCACATAAGGACGTATATTATTACTTTTTGAATTATGAGTTATGGCTTTTGTCTTCCAGTCTTTTCCGTTTAACTTCCAGTGTTCTATCTCAAACACTCCATTCACTTGTCGTGAAAGAAAAATGTTGTCAGGATTATAGTGGTCTAACACAACACCTCCTGAATAATGTTCTTCTAGTACTGCACCTGTCTTTTCTGGACTTGTGATATATTTACCGGAATTTATGATTTCTCTATCCAGCCATTGTTTTCCATTCCAACGGGCATAGTGATAAATGTGGTCTTTTACTGAGGGATATTGTGCATAGGTTACTACAGGTTTTCCTTTTTTATCTAAAGCAATGTCCCATATCCAAGATTTGATTTTCCCTTTATCAGAATCATATATTTTATTTATTTTGCGAATATCTAAGGGTCCCTCCTTTACGTCAGAAATAACATCTCCATTAGTTTGATGGAATTTCCCTTTTTCATAATATGCATGGTATACAGATGATAATCCAAGTTTTGGATGCCCATCCGTAAACAGGAAATGAATTTTGGATTTATTATCGGAAACTATTTTTAAATAAGGGACTTTATTATAATCTCCCTTACTGCTTAGATAATATTGAGCATCTGTCCAGGTTTTACCAAAATCGTCACTATAAGCATAATTCTGCCTCCAATCTGCATATTTAGGATTATCTGGTATTCTTTTATTTCTACTGCGAAAAAACATATAAATCCTGTTATTCTCTGCTGATAACATTACCGGATGGGAATAACAAATAAGCTGATTTTTAAGTCCGAAAGAAAGTACCTTCTCCTCTTCCCATTCGCTTATGTCTTCCGCATTCTTACTTTTCCGCATAAAAAAGCGACCGTTATGTTCCGTATAAAATGTTAGTATTTTTCCATCAGGAAGAAACAGAATTGATGGCACATTATGATCATCTACCTGCAGTTTTTCGTTTAAGATGTATGTATGTATTTCTTTAGTGTTAGCATCTCTTGAACTGATAACTACATCTCCTTTAGTGTTTATATAGCCATAATAAATTTTCTCATGCTTACCTTTATAGTAAACTGCCCTTGGGTCTGCAAACCAGCACCAGGTTGCATCTTTGGCTATAACCGGGTATTCTGACACAGAGGGTACTATTTGCGAATATCCGTATACATTACATAGTAGTGTTATGAATAACACTACTATACTTTTTATTTTTTTATTATGTTTTGTATAATACATAATAGGGTTTTAACTAGTTATTTCTCTTATAGCCCTCTATATTAAAAGTAGCTTGGTTGATTCCACTATTCATTTTCACAAGAATCTTCTCATTTTTATCAGAGATTGATAGTCCAGATTTTATTGGAGATCTGGACAGGATAGCGAATCTGCTAAATTACTATTCTACAATTTTAGCAATAGCCCAGCTTTCTGATGCTTTAACAGATTGATTTGAGCGAAATCTCATTATATCCGCTCCTTTTATCCATGTCGCTCCCTCGTGGTTTTCTTTACTATCAATAATTCTAAAATCTTTGT
>NZ_JBEBVH010000374.1:0-3139 GCF_040392825.1 Pseudopedobacter sp. | reverse complement strand
GGAAATGACAGCGAGGATAAGATGATTGCGGAAAGATTAGAAAACGACCCGAAAGAATCTGCCGAACACGTTATGCTGGTAGATTTGGCAAGGAATGATTTGAGCCGTCATTGCGAAAACGTACAGGTAAAAGCTTATAAAGAAGTGCAGTTTTATTCACATCTCATTCATTTGGTTTCTAAAGTGAGTGGGAATCTAAAACAAGGTATCAACTCGTTTAAAGTAGTTGCCGACACTTTTCCTGCCGGAACATTAAGCGGAGCGCCAAAGTACAGAGCCATGGAAATTATAGACGAAAATGAAAATATTAAAAGAAGTTTCTACAGCGGAGCGATAGGTTTCCTGGGTTTCAATGGCGATTTTAACCATGCTATTATGATTCGCTCTTTTTTAAGCAAAGATAACAAGCTGCATTATCAGGCAGGCGCGGGGATTGTTGCAGATTCGGATCCGGAAAGCGAGTTAAACGAAGTGAATAACAAAATTGCGGCACTTAGAAATGCCATTATTATGGCAGAAAGCATATAATGAAAAGCGTTGCAGATTGTAAAAATATTCAGGAAGTAAGAGATAGTATAGATGTTATAGACCGCGACATTATCCGGTTGATTGGCAGCCGGGCAAAATATGTAACAAAAGCTGCTGAGTTTAAAAGCAATGAACAAGATGTGCGGGCCACCAATCGTGTAGATGCTATGCTAAAGACCCGCAAAATATGGGCTGCGGAAGAAAATATAAGTCCCGAGATTATTGAAAAAATATATAGAGATTTGGTGGCTTACTTCGTCGCCGAAGAATTACATAATTGGAAAGAAAGACTATGAGCACAAAGATATTAGTCATAGATAATTACGACTCGTTTACCTATAATCTGGTTCATTTATTGAATGAATTGGGTCACGAGCCGACTGTTTTAAGAAATGATAAATTTACGCTCGAGGAAGTAGAGCAGTACGATAAACTATTACTTTCTCCGGGTCCGGGCATACCTTCGGAAGCAGGATTGCTTTTAGACGTAATTGATAAGTACGCTGCAACGAAAAGTATCATGGGAGTATGTTTAGGGCAGCAGGCGATAGCCGAAGTTTTTGGTGGAAAATTGTATAACCTAAGCAAACCTGTTCACGGAACAGCGACAAACGTAAACGTGATCAGCAGCGAAGATGTGGTGTTTAACAATTTGCCGAAGCAATTTAAAGTAGGAAGATACCATTCCTGGGCTGTAGAAGCAGAAAGTTTACCAGAGGAGCTGGAAGTAACCGCAGTAGATGATAACGGCGTTATTATGGCACTGAGACATAAAACATTAGATGTAAGAGGTGTGCAATTTCACCCTGAATCTGTGTTAACAGAATGTGGAAAAGAAATGATGGCTAATTGGTTGAATAGCAGCGAGTAGTAAGGTTGAAGAAAGTTCAACAAGTTCACTGGTTCATTAGTCATTGGTTGAAATAGTTTCCGAAGGGATGCCTTTAGCTGTACATTGATCATTAGTTATTGGGGTTGTTAGAGCGCTCAGACTTCGGTCTTCGGACATCATACTTCTAACTTAAAATCACTTGAGCCCGTTGCGAAAAAATAAAAATAAAAAATGAATATTCTTGATAAGATTGTTGCCAGAAAAAAAGAGGAAGTAGCAGAAATAAAAAGAAAATATACTATCCAGGATCTGGAGAAAAGTTTTTCGTTCCACAGAGACACTTTTAAATTAAAGGATTTTTTAACAGATCCGGGTAAAACAGGTATTATTGCCGAGTTTAAAAGGAAATCGCCGTCAAAAGGAATTATCAACGATAAAGTTTCCGTAGAGCAGGTTACAACCGGCTATGCCGCTGCGGGAGCTTCTGCATTATCTGTGCTAACAGATAAGGATTTCTTCATGGGACACGATGATGATTTGATTGCAGCAAGAAAAGTTAACCATATTCCTATTCTTCGTAAAGACTTCATGGTAGATGAATTCCAGATCATTGAAGCAAAAGCAATAGGTGCGGACATTATCTTATTAATCGCAGCTTGTTTAACGGCAGAGGAGATAAAACGTTTTGCAGAATTGGCTAAATCGTTAGGATTAAGCACTTTATTGGAAGTACACGGGCAAGAAGAGTTAGATTATAGCTTGAATGAATATATAGATGTGGTAGGCGTAAATAACAGAAATCTAAAAGATTTTACTGTTTCTGTAGAAACTTCTTTACAATTGGCAGAAACTATTCCTTCTGAGTTCCTGAAAATTTCTGAAAGCGCTATAAGCAATCCGGAGACAGTAAAAATGTTAAAGAAAGCCGGGTTTGATGGGTTTTTAATTGGTGAGAACTTTATGAAGACTGAAAATCCTGAGCAGGCAATGAGGGATTTTGTTGCTTTAATTTAAGTTTTAAGTGTTTATTGCTCAAGATGTTTGTTACATTTGCAGGCACCACTTGCAAAATCATATAAAATGAGCGAGCAAACATTAACCATAGATATTGGCGGGTCTAGTATTAAGGCTACTGTTTTAGATGGACATGGCGAAATGCTAACAGCGTATCAAAAAAGGCCAACCCCGAAGACTGCAAAGCCAGAAGCCGTATTGGAGAGTATAAAGGAGCTGGTCTCTGGCTTTCCCGAATTTAGCAGAATTACCGTTGGTTTTCCCGGTTATGTACGTAGCGGAATTGTATACACAGCTCCCAATTTAGGCACTAAATATTGGGAGGGTTATGCTTTGGCGCAGGAATTGGCTAACGCATACAATTTACCCGTAAGACTTTTAAATGATGCCGATTTGCAAGGTTTTGGTTTAATAGCGGGCGATGGAGTAGAGCTGGTACTCACTTTAGGGACGGGCTTAGGCACAGCGCTATTTATGGACGGAGCGTTGATGCCGCATTTAGAGCTGTCGCATTTCAATGCAAAGGATAACAAGGATTTTGATGCCTTTATTGGAGATAAAGCCCTTGAAAAAGACGGTGATAATAAATGGAATAAGAAGCTCAAAGAAGTAATTGCGCTATTTAAGCTAGTAGTTAATTATAATAAACTTTATCTTAGCGGCGGCAATGCCAAGAAGGTAGATTTGAAATTAGATAGTGATATTAAAATTTGTGGAAACAGAGACGGAATTAAAGGCGGGGCCTTTGTCTGGAATAAAGCAGAT
>NZ_JBEBVH010000373.1:0-3140 GCF_040392825.1 Pseudopedobacter sp. | reverse complement strand
GGCTGAAGCATAGCGATTTTTGACTATGCAGCAAGGTAAACAAAACACCCTGCCAGTAGGTTTGGCAGGGTGTAAATATTATCCACACGTACTAATCATTGATATAGAAGATAACAAAATAGATTTATTATCGGATGGCCAAAGACATCATACAATACCATATAACAATTTTAATATTAATTAATGTAGTTTTATTTTGATATTTTATGTTTTCTTCTATAATTTGGGCAAAAATAATTTTAAATATTCCATATATTCTCAATTTAAACTACACAGACATGAAGAAATTTTCAAAAGTATCTCTCCTATTTTTTATTGTAAGTTTTGTAAACATCTCTTGCAAAGAAGAGAGTTTTAATCAACCAAATAGCACTTCAGCTATAGTTGTTCCTGTTGATTCAAGGGTTGTAGAATTATCTGATTCGCGCAATCACAAATCACTGGACAATGAATATTCAGTATCTAATGAAAGAGAGGATGTGTTAATGGAGAAATTTGCTATTTCATTAGCGAGATCTCTTTCTAATGGCAACTTTCGAGATTTTATCAAATCCGAAGCAAACAAACAATTTGATGGGGATTATGACATTTTAGTTCTGAATCAACTTACTACAACAATTGGAGGGAAAGAATTGCAAAACATATTGGTTGGTTCTGATTTGATGTCCGAAGGTGAGTTATCTGAATTGACAAAAATAAAGAAAGACCTTAATATTTCAATTCCTTTAAATATTGACAAATGGGAAACCCAAAATCAGGCTCCTGTTGTCACGTATATACCAACATATTATAAAGAGAATAAAACAGAAGCTGTTCTTGGCTTTGACTATACAGGTAAAAAATATAGTGTTGATGCAATTAATGAACCAGAAGTCCCAGTAATAGTCATTGGGCGGAATGAAAGAGTTGATGAGAATAATAATGTTAGAAAAGCGTTTCTTGAGCCTTCTAATAATGACTCAAATATCTATAAAATCAAAAATTCAATTTCGGCAAAGATTTTGGCATGTACGGGGCCATATCGAATAAATGGGTATTGGGAACGTCTTCATCAGATAAACATGAAAGTTTCAGCTTTTGAAAGTTGGTTAGCTGGCAAAGCAGAGGTTCGTTTGGCATGTTTTGCGCCTAATCTTACTACACCTACTGCATTTGCTAATTTACTGTTTACACCCAGTGATATAAATATTTATCGTGATCAAAGTGAAGAATGGATAGATCGTCCAATGCCCCTGTTTTTCTGGGATAACACTGTCGTATCACAGTCAATAATGTATTTCTTTTATGAATCAGATGGCGGACCTTCAACTCAAGAACATACTTTTTCCAATAGTTACAAGTTAGCAGATAACACTACAACAACTTCAACCGTTAAGTATACAATTCAACGGGATGATCAAGTTATAGGAAAAATGGTTATTCCTCAATTCCCATGTCCTCCTAACGTAATAAATGGTGATTTTTACCATTATGTAATTGGTCCGGATTTTAGATTTTCACAAAAAAACTTTTAAATTGCTATGATTCGATTATTAATTCTATTGTCATTTATTTTGGTTTTTATTGGATGTGACCGTACGGATCCTGAAATAAATGAGCAATCTGAAATTTTGGAAGGACGCTGGCAACTTGTTTCAGTAGAAGCTACAGCAAGTTCAGAAGGTCAGGATACCAGTTGGGTATATGAAGGCGGATTTATTGATTTTTCGTATAGTAAAAAAAATGAATTGGCTCCAATTTCTTATTCCCTTACCGAAGGTGATACAATGTTAGTGACGACATCTCCACCATATAAAGGAGAAGTAATTTTTAACAGTCCTACTCCAGAAAACTATGAGAAAGGTCGTGTTGCTTTGTTGTATAACCATAAGATTGAATCGCTTAATAATTCTAATTTAACTGTAACAGGAACACTTTCTTTAAGAACTTCTGAAAAAAAGTATAGAGTTTATGGAAGGTCTAAAATTACGTTTTCCAAATTGAATAAATAAGCATATTCAAAACTGTTTTAGAATACAGATATAGGTTTTTTCCTGATTCAAATACCAACGCCCCATCGAACTTAACGATGGGGCGTTGGTATTTAATTTCAAAAATAAATGAATTTTATACCTTTATAAGCTAACAAATAAACGTCTTGGTTACCATTAATGCTCAGGTAATGCTGGCTGATAGGTAATCAAACCCGTATCACTTCCAATTGATCTCAGCTTCAGAGTTAATTCAATACTTATGCTTTCACCAACAAACAGGTAAACGGCTTAACAACTGGCAGCTCACCTGTAATACTGGCCACCAGGTAATCAAGTCCATTATAATGTATCTTTTCTGAAAAATCGAACAGGGCCAGGTCTGTTTCTGTCAGAATAAAATCCTTTTGCAGGTAGAACATTTCAAGACGCTGTTGTTCTGTATTGCTCCAGTATCTTTCCGCCAGGCCATCAGGTTCTGACAGGTATAAGTTAAGGCCGTCCAGCTCCGGGAGCGCCCGTGGCTTTCCGGATACGATTCCATGCCAGAAAAGCAACCGTGGCTGAGTTGAAACCGCCAACTGGTTAAACTCTTCCGTCACACCGGTCTGACGGGCCACCGGCAGGCCCGTAATTTCATCCACCGGGAAGGTGGTCAGCTGAAAATTCACCTTCACCATGCTGTTGGCTACATCACCCAAAACAGCTGCTGCCGGGGTGATGTAGTCCTCCAGTACTTCCGGCCGGTCTTTCATCAGGCCGTCCCCCCCGTCCAGGCTATAGGCCAGGTGCAGGCGCCGGTTGATTTCGTGGTATTTCTTGTGGCCGGCCACGGCTTTATCTGTCCAGTCTTTTGCTGCGGGCTTGGTTAATTGCTGCTCCCAAAAATCTAACGTCAGGCGTTTTTCTACGCTGTCAAAAGTGAGCTGAAGGTTCGGGATCTTGCGCAGCTCCAGAAGGAAATTAGGGATTGTCCAGGCTGGTACGTGCTTATTAACGGTTATCGCTGTTGCGCCATCGAGTGCCCGCCAGTTGGTAAGAATTAATTGCTTCCAGGTCGGATGTTCCAGGAAGCTACCAGCCAGGGTGATACCGGTAAGATCCGCTATTCTTTGCAGAAGAAAATTAACAAACAGGATCGGCACTTTGGGACCGGCCGGCTTATAGCTG
>NZ_JBEBVH010000372.1:0-3169 GCF_040392825.1 Pseudopedobacter sp. | reverse complement strand
CATAAATACCCTCTCTGCCCTTTGGGCATCTCTCCCTAATTCCTAAGGAATCCCTTTGGGACAGGGCGAGAATAATAAATAGGAACGGTTTTGCAAAAATGAACGTAAGCTTGGTTTTAGTAAAATCAAATTAGCAGAATCCCCTCATCCGCCCGTTGGGCACCTTCTCCCCGAGGAGAAGAACTAATAAACAATATCAACTTAACTTTACATGGGAGATCTTTCCCTGCAGTCAAGATGACGTTGGATGGAAATGTCATCTTATATTGATTTGTAAACAATACATTTATCCTCAAGGTGACATGATTTATAGCAAGCAAGTACAAATTAACCTACAGAACCGTTTTCAATTTCACAAAAGGCTCCCTAGCTCTCCTCTATCCCATCTTTAATATTATAAACTATCTTCTCGGGAAACTTGTCTTTAATCAATTTCGCAGCTATTCTGCTTTTACCACCATAACTGCAACAGCAAACTATGTTATTAATTCCCATCAAAGAACCTAATCTTTCAGGAATTTCACTTAATGGAATATTTACACCGCCTTTGTTAAAATCTTCGAACTCCCACTCCTCCCTAACATCTATCAGATAATACGGGTGGTTCGATTTCTCTATTTCCTTCTTATCTATTTCCAAAACAGTATTTTTTTTATGCAAATTTAGAGTTTTAGTTGGTTTTTTGCCAAAAGAAAAGACATCAAAACTTGCATAAAGCGCATTATAAACCAACAGTTTATCGTAAAAAACCTGCCCTATACCACTTAAAACCTTCATAACTTCAATTGCCATCAGACTGCCAATAAAACCAGGTAACATCCCTATTACGCCTACTTCAGCACAATTTGGAACACTACCTTCTTCAGGTGCCTCGGGGTATAAATCCCGGTAGCTGGCACTACCCTGGTAGTTGAAAACCGAAACCTGCCCTTCAAACTTAAAAAGCGAACCAAAAACCCATGTTTTATTTAATTTCATACAAGTGTCATTCACCAGGTATCGGGTCTTGAAATTATCCGAACCATCAACAATCAGATCATAATTTGAAAATATAGCTTCCGCATTTCCCAAAGTGAGTTTAATGGGATATATCTTAAAATTAACATACGGATTTAATACCTGAAGCCTTTCTACAGCAACTTCCGCCTTCAAACGTCCAATATCTAAATGATTGTACAAAATCTGACGATGAAGATTAGAAACCGATACTTCATCAAAATCTACGACTCCAATATTCCCTACTCCTGCCGCTGTCAGATACTGCATGGCCGGACAGCCTAAACCTCCGGCCCCAATAAATAAAACTTTGGATTTCTTTAACAACTGCTGCGCCTCTACTCCAAACTCTTCCAGTATAATCTGTCTGGAATAACGTTCCAGTTCTTCCTTGTTCATAAGATTTACATAAAATTGTCCCAGTCTTTCCAAACAGGTTCATATCCCTTATCAGAAATAATTTCCGCTATCTGCTTAGGCGACCTTTCATCAGAAATTTCGAATTGCTCCAATGATTCTACATCAGCATAATAACCACCCGGATTGGTTTTTGAACCTGCACTCATAGAAGTGACGCCCAGCGGAATAATATTATTCCTAAAACTTTCAGATTCGCGTGTAGATATAGACAGTTCCACCTCTTCATTAAAAATGCGGTAGGCGCAAATCAGCTGCACCAGCTCTTTGTCAGACATGACCATTTTAGGTTCCAGGCCACCGCTAAACGGTCTTAATCTTGGGAAAGACAAGCTGTATTTCGTTTGCCAGTAGATTTTCTCCAGATAATCCAAATGCAGTGCGGTAAAGAAGTTATCCGTACGCCAGTCTTCCAGACCTATTAAAACACCTAATCCCATTTTATGGATATTGGCTTTCCCTAACCGATCTGGAGTTTCCAGTCTATACCAAAAATTAGACTTTTTACCTTTCGGATGATGTTTCTTATAATCTGCCTGATGGTAAGTTTCCTGATAAACCAGCACTGTATTTAAACCTAAAGGAATCAACTCTTCATAATCTCCCTGATCCAGTGGTTGAACCTCCATAGAAATGTGGGAGAAATGCGGACGAACCAATTTTAGTACCTGCTTAAAATAATCCACGCCGACAGTTAGATTTGCCTCGCCACTTACCAGCAAAATATGATCATAGCCCATGTTTTTAATTATGCCTACCTCCTGCATAATTTCTATAGGCGATAGTGTTTTACGCCTGATTTTATTATCCAGACTAAAGCCGCAATAAGTGCAAATGTTATTACATTCATTAGACAGATATAATGGTATATACATCTGGATGGTTTTGCCAAATCTTTTTTGCGTTAAAATCTGACTGATTCTTGCCATGGGCTCGAGATAAGGCAATGCTGCCGGAGAAATCAGGGCTTTAAAATCTTCGAGATTACGAACCGACTTGTGCAATGCTTCTTCTACATCGATCCTGGTTTTGCCGTAAATAGTATCCTTTACCTCGGTCCACTGATATTGTTCGAAACAATCTCTAAAACTATTCATCTAAAAAAGAAGTTAACGGACTACTGGCTATAGCCAATTTGCCTGTTTTACCTAATCTGGCCTCATAAGCCATTCTACCACTCATTACGGCTATTTTAAATGCTTCTGCCATTTTCACAGGATCATTTGATACTGCAATTGCTGTATTCACCAGCACAGCATCTGCCCCCATTTCCATAGCCTTGGCCGCGTCTGAAGGTGCACCAATACCTGCATCTACTACAACAGGAACTTTACTTTGAGAAATAATAATCTCCAGAAAGTCAAAGGTCCTCAGGCCTTTATTACTTCCTATAGGTGATCCTAAGGGCATTACAGCAGCCGTACCTGCATCTTCCAGTCGCTTGCACAAAACAGGATCCGCATGAATGTATGGCAAAACAATAAAGCCTTTTTTTGCAAGTTCTTCCGTCGCCAGTAAAGTTTCTATGGGGTCGGGCATTAAATACTTAGGATCCGGATGGATCTCTAACTTCACCCAATTGGTTTCTAAAGCCTCTCTGGCAAGCTCAGCGGCAAAAACTGCCTCTTTAGCATTTCTTACACCAGATGTATTGGGCAATAAATTGATTCCCGGGTGTCTGAGATGTACCAAAATATCATCTTCCCGGGAACGAATATCTACTCTTTTTAAAGCAATAGTTGCCAGTTCTGATCCT
>NZ_JBEBVH010000371.1:0-3187 GCF_040392825.1 Pseudopedobacter sp. | reverse complement strand
ATAAAAAAAAGATGACATGTTATGGAAAATACGGTCTATAGCCAGATGTTTTTTCCATCCTCTGGTTAACGATTTTAATTCAACAGAAGAGTATAGATCGTCTTGTTTCTTTTCAGGGAATAGCTTCCAATCTTTGTTCGCGTTTTTAGTTAAGTCGGGCAATAAAGCTCCCAAGACTTTATATGAATCTACAATATTTTTATCGAAATAATAATGAGAGAGAAAGTTCATTCGCTGTTTTTAATTCTACCTGAAAACAATTAGTATCTATTCTTATATTTGCCAAATTACAATATAACAAATAAAGAATTAAAGAGATGAATTTCGTAGAAGATTTACGTTGGAGAGGGCTGATACAAGATATTATGCCGGGAACAGAAGAAGAACTTTCTAAAGGAATGGTCTCTGGATACATTGGCTTTGATCCAACCGCGGAATCTTTGCATGTTGGTAGCCTTTCTCAAATTTTCACACTTGTAAGATTCCAGCAGGCAGGACACAAACCTTTGGCTTTGGTTGGAGGTGCTACAGGTATGATTGGAGACCCGACCGGAAAATCGCAGGAACGTAATTTGCTTTCTGAAGAAGAATTAGCAATAAACTTAAAGGGTATTCAGAAACAGCTAGAACAGTTTTTAGATTTTAATTGTGGTGCAAATAGTGCAGAAATTGTGAATAACTACGATTGGTTTAAAAGCTATAGTTTCTTAGATTTTATCAGAGATGCCGGAAAACACATTACGGTTAATTATATGATGGCGAAGGATTCGGTGAAAAAGCGTTTGGAAAGTGAAGTGGGAATGTCTTTTACAGAATTTACTTATCAATTGATTCAGGGTTTTGATTTTTATCACCTTTGGAAAGAAAAAAATGTGAAGTTGCAAATGGGCGGGTCTGACCAATGGGGTAATATTGTTACAGGAACAGAATTTATAAGAAGAAAAGCACAGGGACAAGCTTTTGCGTTAACTTCTCCTTTAATCAAAAAATCAGACGGGACTAAATTTGGTAAAACCGAGGGAGGGAATATCTGGCTCGATTCAAAACGTACAAGTCCTTACCAATTTTACCAATTCTGGCTAAACGCCACAGATGAAGACGTGAAGAATTATATCAAAATTTTCACCTTTATGACTAAAGCCGAAGTTGATGCTTTAATTGAAGAACACGATAAGGCACCACATTTGCGCGTTTTACAAAAAGCTTTAGCCGAGGATATAACCAGAAGAGTTCATGGTGATCAGGCTCTGCAAACTGCTTTAAAAACGACGGATTTCCTATTTGGTAATGGCTCTTTAGAATTCTTAAACTCTCTGTCCGATGAAGAAGTGATTGGTGTTTTTGAAGGTATCGCGCAATTTAAAGTAGAAAAAACAGCTATCGAATCTGGAATTGATATTGTAAGTTTACTAGCAGAAAAAACACAGATTTTCCCATCTAAAGGAGAAGCAAAAAAAATGATCCAAGGTGGAGGTGTTTCTATTAATAGAGAAAAGGTAGCAAATGTAGAAACTACTATAAATGCTGGTAACCTGATAAACAATAAATTTATTGTAGCTCAAAAAGGTAAGAAAAACTATTTTTTAATTATTGTAGAGTAATTATTAAGCTATACACTAATAGCATAAAAAGGCACAAGGGCTAATACTTTGTGCCTTTTTGCGTTGTTATAATCCATGAAAACTGTGAATTAAAATTATTTTATGGAAAAGTTTCGTGACCGGACAAAAATAGGTAATTAGTGTATAAGTATCTGAGTTATGAAAAAGCAACGAGCAGAAGAGCCTTTGGCAGAATATATTGCTCCAATGGATGTCATGAGTAATGCATTTTGTAGGAATGCTAGGAGGAGCAAGTTTATTAGGGACGCATCAGAAAATAAAATCTGATTTTGATTTATCAAAACTTACAAGAAAAGGGCTTTCGAAGCAAGCTATACTTGCACTTGCTAAAAAAACTCTTTCCCTATACAAGGGCTGGAGAAAGTAATGCATATTTCGGAAAGAACTTTCCAGCGCTTTGACGAAAAAGAGCTGGTAAAGCCAGAATATTCAGAAAAAGCGATAGAACTTGCTAAATTGTATCTACAGGGAGAAGAAGTTTTTGGTCTTTAGAGCGTTTTAAAACCTGGATGAAAACTCCATCTGTCCCGAGGATAAAATTCTGGAGATTGAAGCGAAAAAACTACCTGATAACTGAAAAGAAATTTCTCATCAAAGTAGTGCCAAGAGTATTGGTGATACATTTATTAAAGATTCTAAATATTTTTTGTTTAACGTCCCGTCTATTATTGTTAACGATGAATATAATTACCTTCTTAATCCTGATCATCCGTTAATAAAGAGGGTGGAATTGGTGAAAATAGATCACTTTTTATTCGATTCCTGTTTCAGAGGAGGCCGATTTAAAAATTAATTTGTTTTATGAACGAAGAACTAACTGACTAATAAGTTACAGCCTCTGATGTCGCTGTTATCAAATCGGCCAAGGACCTCGAATCTATTTGTCGACAGTACTTTACCCAAATCTTGTGTTGCTATAAAAGAACAAGAATAAACATTTGCTAAATCAATGACATTAATTCCACCAGTTTTATTGCCCTTTAAAATAGTTAAAGGATCATTGATATCCCGGGTAATGATTCTCATCCAACCCGGACTTTCAAAAATACCATTCCCAAAAGAATACCCCTGAGAGAGCAATTCGGTCATACCGTATTCAGAATGTATACCATTAACTCCGAAACCGGTACATAAGATTTTGTGCAATTCCTCGCGAACCATTTCCTTTCTTTTGCCTTTCATGCCTCCTGTTTCCATTACAATAAGTTCGGGGAAATCTATTTGATAATTTTCTATAAAATCCAGCAGGGCATAGGTAACACCTATTAAGATTGTTTTTTGTCCGGTTTGTTTAAGTCTTTGAAGTTTATCAAAGAGCATGTCGTGTTCGTAAAGTAAAAAGCCACTGTCAGGATGTTTGCTTTGATGGATTAAATATTCTACCATATAAATCAGGGATGAACCTTCTCTTTCTAAGTAATTTGGTAAAAGAGCAATAATGCACAAATTTTCTAAGTCTCCATAAAATTGAGTAAAAGCTTTCCTGTAACTTTCTATATACCAATTTACATCTTTTACATAGTGTTTACTTGTTTTAAAGCCGGTTGTTCCAGAACTGCTGAATA
>NZ_JBEBVH010000370.1:0-3197 GCF_040392825.1 Pseudopedobacter sp. | reverse complement strand
AACAGAATTAGTAATAATAATATCCTCAACCTTCCCTGCAATATTGATAGATCCTGCTCCTCCAAGATTATTGGACATCGTGCAATTCTCGATCCGAATATTCTTCAGAGAAGCACCGGAAGCATCATGATTTTCAATATCTACATTTGCCGCTGGTGAAATCCGGACTCTCCCACGTCCGGTATTTGTAAATTCCGAATCTATTAGTAAAATACTAGAGCCAACAGTAAAACTCAATCCCTGTCGTCCATTAAGGTCTGATCTGCATTTTTTAACGATTGTATGATACTTCCCGTCTTCCAGCACTTTCCGGTCATTTTGAATATAGAAACCATCCAAAGCAAAATGATGTACGTATAAATTTTCCAGTAGAAGATTCGCAACTGAGTAAGAAGTGATACCATAATGCCCCACATCCGCTCCTTTTTTTACACCTTGAGGGATTGGATGAAAAATTTGCTTTTCAAAATTACCATCCAGTTCTAAATTTCTAATTGTAATATTTCTACAGGTATGGTTCAAATTGAGCACTGCACCCAGATTTGCTTCACTATCTAAATTGGCTACTAAGGCCTCCATCCTGTTTGCAGGATTTAGATATCCATAATATTGGTTATCTAAAAATCTAAGAATCGAAATCGGCTTTCCGGATTTCTTATCAATTACACCAACAATTTCTAAATCAGATACATTTCTTAAATTCGCCGGGTACTTTAAATTCGCAAAACGAATCTTGTTGGTAATATTCGTATCAATAGTTTGTTCCCCAATCCTGTACACCCCTTGCGGAACAATAAGTTTTCCATTTTTCTTTCCTGAAAAAAAGTTGACAGCCTCTGCCCAAGCTTGTGAGTCATTAGAAATACCATCCCCTTTCGCTCCAAAATCTTTTTTCAGGTCTTTACTAACCATCTGAGTTTGGGCAGAAACACAACTTCCCAAAAACAAGTAAGTCAGGATTATCAGTCTTAATTTCATATCTGTATTATTTGTTCCATATCCTGTCCCTCATATAAAATATTGTGCCTAACGGATAAAACAACAAAAATAATTTATTATTGAGCATCTCGCATTGCTTTCTGAATGTACAGTTATCAGCCCAAAAACTAAATCTCCAAAATAGAACAGCATGTTTAATGCGGATTTTCCAAGGTACTTCTGTATAATTAACAATAGAAGCCATATGAAGAAGAGTTGCTATTGGGCCCTTTCTGATTGTTTTTAAACCACTCTGAGTTAACCCTCCTTCCAGGTATTCACATACATAAACGGATTCATTAATAAACCTTAATTGATACCCCTCATGAGCAAGTCTGTAAAAAACCAAAGCCTCCGGACAAAAGCGTTCTCCCTCAATAACAGGAAAAAGATTATTACGAACAACTTCTGTTCGATAAGCTTCCGCTTTATCACCTTTTACATTTAGTATATACCTGAATGTCAGAAGGTCGGTATCTAAAAACTTATATTCCGGAGTACCACCAATTACTTTACCATCAGGATACTTTCTATTCGCTGCTACACCAATGATTCTTTCTCTAGCGTTATCTGTCAACTTCCGAATAGCTTCCCATTCTTTACAAAAGACTTCAATTCCATTTTTCTCTAAATAATCATCGCTGTCAACTATAAAAAATAAGGTCCCATTAGCATATTTAACAGCTGTATTAATGGCAATATGCTTTCCTGAGTTTATCTGATAATAGTAAATAATGGGAAAAGGGCTCTTTATAGCTAATTCTTCAACAGTTTTCCTGGTATCATCTTCACTTCCATCATCTACAATAATCCATTCCTTCGGTAGGCGGGTTTGGCTATTTAAACTATCGTATAAACGCTTAAGTAAATTCCCTCTATTATATGTAGGTGTACAAACTGTAATATCAACCATTTCGGAATAAATTAATACATATATCGATAAGTATCATCAGAAAATATCCAAATGTATGGAACGAGTAAATCATATCCTGCAAAAATATTTGACGCCATTTTCATAAAGGCATATGCCAGGATAATTACGAACCATATCCCTTTACTTTTAGTATTTTCAAAGATGAAACAAAATAAAATGATCTCAAAAAAGTAAAACGTTGTAGCTGCCCGCTGCAATACCGAAAAATCAACAAATAAAAAAAATATTACATTTCCCAATGTATATAAATTCAAAAAGCCATTATAGTGTCTATTTTCTTTATAAATGGACTGAAAATAAAAGAATACAGGTAATAAAACTGCTCTTTTTGCCAAAGCTGCTACCAATCTTGTTAAAGTAACGGTCTCATCTTTTTGAAAAAATTCATTTCCCAGATTTTTATAGGATTCAGCCTTTTGGGTTAGCCTATCCAATCCCAGCCCACTAGGAACCAAGTTGATAACCTTTTCCAGGATAACTTCATAGCCCACATTAAGTCCCAGGAATATCGCAATAAGTATACTTAAAACTTTCCATGTGATACTCCAGTTCATATAATAAACCGGATAGGCCAGAAAAAATATAACTGAAGTGGTATGAAACTGCATGGCAAGTAACACCAGTAATCCAAAAATTAAAGGCTTTTCTTTAACTATGAAGATTACTCCTATACAGCATATACTGATCGCTATTGCCTGCCTTACTGCTACAATATCTCCCAGTGTAACCCCCCAATAAAGAATAACTGCCAGAAAAGTGGCTTTAGTGAAACGCAGCAGAAAAATACCTTTAAGAGAAATTGTTAAAAGCGACAGCGCTGTTAAGTAGAACGTAAAACTTTCCGAAAATTGTCTCAAAAAACCTACGAAGTATGCAAATCCAGACTCCATAGAAAGAATAAAAAGAGGGTCATCAAGATCGCTCTTCGCATAAAATCTAGAGTATGGTCTCCAATCTGCCCCAGTATTCCATCGTAAACTTCCCAACAAGATAAGAAGTAATAAAGCCAGCAAAAACCAGATATACCTAGTGATTTTTGGCATTTCTATTAAATCTCCTATTGATAAAGTAGCCAAGAAGATAAATACAATGATATAGAGCATGTCTAATCCAACTGCTTAATTTAGACCGGAAAAAGTATCAATTTCATTTTTTTAAAAATATTTCCATTTTGCTTTCCAGATACAAAAAGAACTACTTCTCTAAGGGCAAAACAAACCTTTACGAGAACACTATAGAAAGATCCATGGCACTTTTTAAAATAAAGATCTCTTCCTTTACAATA
>NZ_JBEBVH010000369.1:0-3213 GCF_040392825.1 Pseudopedobacter sp. | reverse complement strand
CAAAACCACAAAAAATAGACATTAAAAATATTTTTATATCAAAAAAATACATAAAATAATAAAAACAAAATATAAAAAATCAACTTAAATTACCATTTTATCAAAACAACAAACAAATAAGCTTTGAATTTTATCAAAATCTACAAATACAACACAAACCATTAAAAACATCATAAAAATCAAAAAACACTGAAAATTTTATTATATTTTTCAAAAAACATCACGTATTTTTGAAAAAACATTTAAAAAAAGAACTTAAAACCAAAAAATATGTCAATTTTTAGATTTAAAGCCTTAGAAACTGTACTAACCAGAACAATTCCAGAAGTAAAAAGGCCTTCTTCAAAAATTTCTGATTATTTCGGAGCAAATGTTTTCGATAAATACAAAATGCAGGAGTATCTTCCAAAAGATACTTACAAAACACTTTTAAATTCTATTGAAAGCGGTACACCTATAGACAGAGAAATCGCAGAACATGTATCTTCAGCTATGAAAGCATGGGCTATGAGTAAAGGTGTTACTCATTATACTCATTGGTTCCAACCACTAACGGGTACAACTGCAGAAAAACACGATTCTTTCTTCGAACCGGATTCTGACGGCAGAGCAATCGAAAAATTTGCAGGAAGTGCTTTGGTCCAACAAGAGCCGGATGCTTCCAGCTTCCCTAACGGAGGTATAAGAAGTACATTTGAGGCCCGTGGTTATACAGCCTGGGACCCATCCTCTCCAGCTTTCATATTCAATAAGACACTTTGTATACCTACAGTATTTGTTTCGTATACAGGAGAAGCACTGGATTACAAAGCTCCTTTATTAAAAGCGATCGCTGCTGTCGACAAAGCTGCTACAGAAGTTTGTCAATATTTTGATAAAAGTGTAGAAAAAGTTACCGCTTCATTAGGTATAGAACAAGAATATTTCTTAGTTGACTTAGCTTTATTCAACGCCAGACCAGACCTTGCAATTACAGGAAGAGCTTTATTTGGCCATGCTTCTGCAAAAGGTCAACAATTGGAAGATCACTATTTCGGATCTATTCCAGAAAGAGTGTATGCTTACATGCAGGATTTCGAAACCGAAGCATTATTATTAGGTATTCCATTAAAAACCCGTCACAACGAGGTTGCTCCTTCTCAATTTGAATGCGCACCTATCTACGAAGAGATCAACTTAGCTATTGACCACAATCAATTGTTGATGGATTTGATGGACAAAGTTGCTAAAAGACATAACTTCAAAGTATTATTACACGAAAAACCATATGCTGGAATAAATGGTTCTGGAAAACATAACAACTGGTCATTAATTACCAATACCGGTAAAAACTTACTTTCTCCAGGGAAAACACCTAAAAACAACCTGATGTTCTTAACTTTCTTCGTTAATACGATTAAAGCTGTACATGAACATGCAGATTTACTAAGAGCATCTATAGCTTCTGTAAGCAACGATCATCGTTTAGTTGCTAACGAGGCTCCTCCTGCAATTATATCTATATTCTTAGGTGCTCAGTTGAATGACGTACTGGACGAAATCGAATCCTCAAGAGCTATCTTCAAAAAAGTAAAAGAAGATCCAAACTTATGGTTCGGTATTCCAAAAATCCCTCAAATCCTATTAGACAATACAGACAGAAACAGAACTTCTCCTTTTGCTTTCACCGGAAACAAATTCGAATTAAGAGCTGTTGGTTCTTCTGCAAACTCTGCAAACCCAATGACTGTATTAAATACGATTGTTGCAGACCAGTTAACTAAATTCAAAATTGAGGTTGATAAATTGATCAAAAAAGGTGACAAAAAAGATGTCGCTATCTTAACTGTGATCAAAAAATACATCAAAGAATCTAAAGATATCCGTTTTGAAGGAAATGGTTATAGTGACGAATGGGCCGAAGAAGCAGCAAAACGCGGCTTAAGCAACATCAAAACTACACCAAAAGCTTTAGACGCGTTGGTTTCGGAAAAATCAGAGAAATTATTCGAAGAAATAGGTGTGTTCTCTAAAAGAGAATCTCATGCCAGACATGAAATTTTGTTGGAAGATTATTTCAAAAAGCTCCAAATTGAAGCTCGTGTAATTGGTGATTTGGTTACCAATGTGGTGATTCCTGCTGCTATCAAATATCAATCTCAAGTAGTTGAGAATATCAAGGGCTTAAAAGAAATTGGTTATAGCGCCGATTTTTATCAGGCACAAACATACATTATCGAAGAAATTTCAACTCACCTGAACTTCATTAAGAAAAATGTTCAGGATATGGTTGAAGCTAGAAAAGTTGCCATTAAGATAGAAGATGCTCGCGAAAAAGCTATTGCTTATGACGAGACAGTTAAATCTTTCTTCGAGCCAATCAGATACCACGTAGATAAACTGGAATTATTGGTTGACGACAACATTTGGCCTTTACCAAAATTCAGAGAATTATTGTTTGCTAAATAATTTAATACCAACACATCAACCCCGCCCCTTTCTGATTAATTTCGGTTAGGGGCTTTTTTATAGTGCTTAATTAAAATATAAGGCTTTGCTTTAGACTTTTTTAGCTTTTAGCTTTCAGCTTCCTTTAGTGTTTAGCCTTTTTATAATATCTTTGCAAACCATGAGTGATAACAGATACAATCAGAGAGGCGTTTCTGCCGGAAAAGAAGATGTGCACAACGCTATCAAGAATATTGACAAAGGAATTTTCCCTCAAGCTTTCTGTAAAATAATTCCAGATATTTTAGGTGATGACGAAGAATACTGCAATATTATGCATGCCGATGGTGCAGGAACAAAATCTTCTCTGGCTTATGTATACTGGAAAGAAACCGGGGATATTTCTGTATGGAAAGGAATTGCACAAGACGCTATTATTATGAATCTAGATGATTTATTGTGTGTTGGAGCAACTGATAAAATATTGTTATCATCTACAATTGGAAGAAATAAAAATCTGATTCCCGGAGAAGTTATTGCAGAGATAATTAACGGAACAGAAGAAATCCTTGCAGAGCTTCGCTCAATGGGAATTAATATATATTCTACGGGTGGTGAGACTGCTGATGTTGGGGATATTGTTAGAACTATTATTGTAGATTCAACAGTAACCTGCAGAATGAAAAGAGAAGATATTATCTCTAACCATACAATTGCAGCCGGAAACGTTATTGTAGGCTTGGCTTCTAATGGCCAGGCCAATTATGAAAGCTTTTATAACGGAGG
>NZ_JBEBVH010000368.1:0-3224 GCF_040392825.1 Pseudopedobacter sp. | reverse complement strand
CACAGCCTTACGCTACTTATCTGATGTATCAGATTTGGGGTGCCAGGCCGGTTAGTGGAGGGGAAAATATTGAAGATGAATTGCTGGACCCTGATGCTGGTGATGCAAGGGCTAATCCGTACATTTCTGCTATAAATGAAATTAAGACTAAGGTTACAAATACCCTATTGTTAAATGCTAAAATTGACTATTCAATTTCAAAGAAATTTGCATTAACTATCAGAGGTGGAGTGAATAGTGTTGCGGTGAGAAATGAGGAGTTTTATAATGCACAAACTTCTAGAGGGTATCCTTTTCCTGATAATACATTAGGTGTTAATGGAGCCATTTACAATGCTTTAACCAGTGGTTGGGTAAATGAAAACCTCCTTACTTACAATAACCAAATCGATAAAAATAACAAATTGAATATTATTGGTGGTTTTACAATGCAGAGTACCCAAAACAAACGAAGTGGGTATTTATCTAAAAATATTCCGAACCCGGAGTTAGGAGTAAATGGGATAGATGAGGGTGAATTGTCTAGTCTGGTAGCTTCTTCTACTGAAAATACGCTGGTTTCATTTCTGGGAAGAGCAAACTATAATTTAAAATCTCGTTATTTATTTACGGCATCCTTTAGGGCTGACGCCTCTTCAAAATTTGCAGAGAATAATAGATGGAGCTATTTTCCTTCGGCAGCATTTGCATGGAATATGTATCAAGAACCATTTATGAAAGCCCTGTCTTTTGTTTCTAACTCTAAACTTAGGGTTAGTTACGGGATTACTGGAAATAACCGTGTTGGAGATTTCTCCTATTTATCTTCTATCACCTTCCCTTATAATAGTTATTACTCATTTAATAATCAAAATCCTCAGCAAACTGCAATGTTGAGTAATTATGGTAATTCTGATTTAAAGTGGGAGAGTACAAGACAATTTGGTTTTGGTTTTTTTTGTTTCTTTATTTAAAAAAAAAATAATTGTTACTATATATCTGTATAAAAAAACGACAACAGATCTTTTACTCAATGCAAACGTTCCTTACAGCAGTGGATATTCAAAAATTCTAAAGAATATTGGTAAGGTTAGAAATCAAGGATTTGAATTCACTTTAAATACTGTAAATATTAAAAATAAGGTGTTTGAATGGAGTAGTGATTTTAATATTTCATTTAATTCAAACACCATATTAGCGCTTGCTGATCTTCAGGAGACGATGATTTCAACTGTTGGTTATCCCGCACCCTATAGCAATGCACAGCTTTATCTGGCCAGAATTGGTGGCCCTGCAGCTGTTATGTACGGTTATAAATGGTTAGGTAATTACCAGATTGATGATTTTACACTTCAACCAAATGGTAGTTATCTCTTAAAGAACACAATTGCTACTAATGGGAATTTAAGAAGTACTATTAAGCCTGGAGATATAAAGTATGAGGATATGAATGGCGATGGTATAGTCAATGAGAAAGATCGTATCATTATTGGTCGCGGTCTTCCAAAGCATATCGGTGGTTTTAACAATAACCTAAGTTACCAAGGCCTTTCTCTTAATGTGTTTTTCCAATGGTCTTATGGTAATGATCTTTTCAATGCAAATAGAGATATGTTCGAAGGTAATGCGCTAACCCGATCTAATTTAAATCAGTATGCCACTTATGTGAATCGCTGGACACCCGAGAATCCAAGTAATGAATATTATAGGTTTGGTGGACAGGGGCCAACGGGTCGGTTTTCTTCCCGTGCTATTGAAGATGGTTCATTTTTAAGGCTCAAAACCGTTTCCTTATCATATGCGCTACCTAAGGTTGTACTTTCTAAACTGAAATTAAGATCCTTTAGTTTGTTTGCTACTGCCCAAAATCTATATACCTGGACCAAGTATTCTGGAATGGATCCAGAGGTTTCTGTAGCGAACTCGATATTGACGCCAGGGTTTGATTATTCAGCCTATCCAAGAGAACAGACATTTGTTTTTGGGCTTAAAGCATCTTTATAACAGTTCGATTATTGATGAATAAATAAATATAAAATTTATGAAAAATATGTATTTGCTCTTGATGTTGTTCTGCATTACCGGAATAACTTCATGTAAAAAATTTTTAGATACCAAACCTGCTGATTTTATAAATCCAAAGGATTATTATAATACAGAAGCTCAACTTAATACGGCATTAAATGGAGTGTATGCAACATGGGCAAACGGAGGATTATATCGTAACAATATGTTGGCCAGAATGGGAATAGAAACAGATGAGGGTTTTTGTAGTAATGCCTCTGAGCTCACTGGAGTAGCAGGGTTTAATGCTGCTTCAACTGACCCAAAGGTATTATCATATTGGCAAACTTTGTATGTGGGGATTAATAAGGCTAATCAGCTTTTGGCTAATATTGACAAACCAGTTATGGATGAAGTCAGACGTGATAGAATAAGAGGTGAGGCTCTATTTCTTAGGGCATATTACTATTTCATGTTGGTTAGTAAATTTGATGGTGTTCCTTTAGTATTAAAAACTGCTCCATCTGCTTCAGCTCAGGATCTTCAAATACCAAGAACTCCAGCCAAAGATGTGTATGCACAAATTCTTAAAGATATGGAGGAGGCTTCATTATTAGTTGACGATATCAAGAATCTTAATTTTGGAGGTAAGGTTTCCAAAACGGCAGTTTGGGGTATGATGGCAAGGGTATGTTTACATATGGCCGGATATCCTGTAAACGATGTTTCAAAATTTGCTGAAGCGAAAAAATGGTCAGAAAAAGTAATTGATGATGGGACACATAGTTTAAATCCTTCGTTTGAGCAGGTGTTTATTAACTATGCTCAAGATAAGTATGATATTAAGGAGAGTATCTTAGAAATTGAGTTCTGGGGCAATAATAGCCCTTATGATATTGGTGGTATGGTTGGTCGAAATAACGGGATCAGACAAAATACGGGAGGTGATCCTTCTATTGGGTATTCTCCTGGTTATTTACACCCTACACTCTGGATGTTTAATGTATATGAAGCAAGTGGTACTACTTATTCTAACGATCTTCGTAGAGATTGGTCTATTGCTCCTTTCTCTTATTCTGGAAATAACACTAGTATAAAAGTAAATTGGGCCACCAATCAAATCTACCAGCGTTACTGTGGTAAATTTCGTAGGGAAAGTGAGATCTTGCTTCCTAAGGTAGATATACGTACGCCTCAGAATTTTCCGCTTCTGAGATATTCTGATGTTTTGTTAATGTATG
>NZ_JBEBVH010000367.1:0-3226 GCF_040392825.1 Pseudopedobacter sp. | reverse complement strand
AGAGTGGCCAAACTTTCTTCAAGAAATCTATTAAAATCATTTTCAGCAATACTATTTTCTGTATTGTTATCCGCAATGGTAAGATTTTCTATTTCATCATACAAATCTTCACGCACTTTACCAGATCTAATTACCTTAAAGACTTTATACCTTATAGCGGTATATAAAAATGCATTCAGATTCTTAACTTCAAGACTTTCTCTTCTCACCCATAAATTTACAAGTACTTCCTGTACCAGATCCTCGCAAGTTTGACGATCTCTTAATAAATTATATGCCGATATATAGATCTTCGACCAATATTTATTATAAATCCTTTCAAAAGCAGAGCGATCTCCCTGACGCATCAATTCTAAAAGTTCATCATCTGGCCAAAGCTGTATTCCTGTATGCGACATTACCTGCTATAATATGAAAGCGAAATTAAAGAATATTGAATTTCCGAAATATTAATCAATTATCAATATTTTATTAAGAAATAAGCTTCCTGAAGGTTTAATTGGTTATAGAAAAGGACCAAAGTGAGCCTTTGAAAAGTGCTTATTTTAGTCCTTTTTTTAATATTAAATTCTATATTTCTTATCCTGAGAATTTCTAAATCAGATCAAATCCAATATCTTTTCTAAAAGTAGCACCGTCGAAATAAATTCTTCCTGCATCAGCAGTAGCTTGTTGTAGTGCTTTAAAGATATCGTCCTGCAATGTACTAACTGTTAATACGCGGCCTCCATCTGTTTTAACCACTTCCCCATCGGATATCGTTCCTGCGTGGAAAACAATAGAATCTTCTACGTTTTCTATGCCTGTTATTTCTTTTCCTTTAATATAATCTCCCGGATAGCCAGCTGATACCACCACAACAGTAGCTGCTGTTTTTGGAGACACTTTCAACTGGTAATCAGCAATCTGCTGCTTTGCTACTGCCTGGAACATCTCTACTACATCACTTTCTATTCTTAAAAAAACACTCTCCGTTTCCGGATCGCCCATCCTACAGTTGTATTCAATTACATATGGATTACCGTTATCATTCATTAAACCAATAAAGATAAAACCTCTGTAGTCTATGTTATCTTTTTTAAGTCCTTCTACCGTTGGTATAACCACTTGGTCTTTTACTTTTTGCAAGAAGGCCTCATCTGCAAATGGCACCGGAGAAACAGACCCCATACCGCCTGTATTCAGACCTGTATCGCCCTCACCTATTCTTTTGTAATCTTTCGCTTCCGGCAAGATGATAAAATCTTTACCGTCGGTAAGTACGAAGACAGATAATTCAATTCCTTTCAGAAACTGTTCGATGACAACTTTGGAACTTGCTTCGCCAAATTTCGCATCTGCAAGCATTAGTCTTAACTCTGCTTTTGCTTCGTCTAAAGTTGTACAAATCAAAACACCTTTTCCCGCAGCCAACCCATCTGCTTTCAGTACAATTGGTAACGACTGAGTCTCAAGATATGCCAATCCGTCTTCCAAAGTATCTTTCGTAAAAGTTTTAGATGCTGCTGTAGGTACTCCATGTCTTTGCATGAATTGCTTAGAAAAATCTTTACTACCTTCTAACTGAGCACCATCCTGCTTTGGCCCAACTACCGGAATGTGTTTGATATCTTTATCCCCAAGGAAAAAATCGTGGATTCCTCTTACCAAAGGCTCTTCCGGTCCCACAATTACCAACTCAATATTTTGTTCTATAACCAGATTTTTAATAGCAGCGAAATCGGTTACTTTAATATTTACATTCTCTCCGTATTGCTTTGTACCCGCGTTACCAGGTGCAATAAACAATTTTGAACACAATGGACTTTGAGCAACTTTCCAGGAAAAAGTACTTTCTCTTCCTCCTGAACCAAGGATAAGGATATTCATTCGCCAAAAATACTATATCCTTTGCAAATTGGAGCAAAAATATTTCCTTTATACAGTCTAACCATACGATGCTAAATATTTAATAATCATTTGTAACTATCTCTTTATATATTTTGTCTCATTGTGGAACAATTATTGACAGTAACGGGTTAAATGAAAAAAATTACTGATTTTTTTTGGTTCTGCTCCGGTGCTCACATAGAGCTGTTAAAAAAATATCCGACAGAACACAACAAATTTGTAGGCATCGGCGCTACTATCTTCTTCACCGCTCTATTTGCCAGTCTATCTGGCGGTTACGCTATGTATTTTGTTTTCGCTGGTAATCCTGCGGCACTCGTTTTTGCGATTGTCTTCGGACTTATATGGGGATTGGCCATATTCAACATGGACAGATACATCGTTTCCAGCATTAAGAAAACCGGGTCTGGTAACCATCAGATTATGCAGGCATTGCCCAGAATTCTACTCGCTATTATGATTGGAATTGTAATCTCCAGACCTTTGGAATTAAAAATTTTCGATAAGGAGATCAGACAGAAACTTAAAACCAGCTATCTGAACGGGCAACGCGATAAAATTGATACGCTAAATAAAGCGTTCTCTAATAAATATCAGCTTGAATTGGTGAAATCGGAAGAGCTTAAAACAGAGAAAGATTCACTGGAAAAGGACATTAACAGATCCAGATATATATTAAATCAGGAAGTTTTTGGAGACAAAACTAACCAGACCAGCGGTGTGGTAGGATTTGGTACCTATGCTAAACAAAAACAGTCTGTTATAGACCAAAAAGAACAGAGATTAGTACAGGTAAGGTCTGATTTGCAGAGTTTGGAAAATATAATTAACAGAAGGAAAGAACTGGAGGGACTTAACAGCACCCGTTTATTTAATGAAAAAGAATTAGATAGCTTAGCAAATATTGCAGGATTTGCAGACAGGAATTATGCCCTGGGTCAGCTTTCCTTCAATCCGGACGGCACCCGGGATGTAGATACTTATCTTGCAATATCTTTTATATCCTTCTTATTTATTCTTTTAGAATGTTTACCGGTATTCGTGAAGCTGATGTCTGACAAAGGCCCTTATGATATAGCTTTAGAAAATGTAGAAACTGTTGCTATTCATCATAGCGAAAGGGATAGAGAACATGAAGTAACTGTCTCAGATAATATTCAGGATACGTTGAACGAAACAGAGGCTTCTAAACGTAAAACATTTATCGAAAGAAGAGCAAAGAAAGATTTAGAGGATTGGGAATATTAGTAAAATCCCGAAATTCTGGTACACCAAGATTCTTTCACAAACTTCCTTGATTCCAATGAAAACATTCAAGAAGGAATCTTTGAGAAGG
>NZ_JBEBVH010000366.1:0-3229 GCF_040392825.1 Pseudopedobacter sp. | reverse complement strand
CTAAAAAGCACTAACGCTGTCACACTAATTTCTATGATAAAACCAAATCATTTTTATAAATGGTTTGGTTTTTTATTACCGCAAATATTCTGTGAATAATTTTGTTTCTAATGGCGCAGTTGAAGCCCGTCTGCCCTGGTTGTGCACCTGGGTAGGCCGGCAGGGATCTCCTGTTAACTTTTACTACCATTGTTTATTTGTCCTTCTCCTGGGGGAGAAGGTGCCCAAGGGGCGGATGAGGGCGCTTACAGCATATAATAAACTCATTCCCTCCCGAGTAACGGTCTCTCAAGAAGACCCTGTGATAATTTAAGTTGAACCAGCGAAGTAAGACTTTCCCTGCCTAAAAGCAGATTTTAGATCAGGGAAAGTCTATATTTTATTGAACTCCGGATTTTTTAGACCAAATTTCCAGATCAGGAAGGTTTAAAGTGCTACTGTCAAACTCAGGGTCTGCCCCTGTTTTTTTCTGTTTATTGTAATCGTTATAAAGAAGAACTACTTTTTTATGTAAAAGGATGATAGCGATGAGATTTAACCATGCCATAAGGCCCACGCCAATGTCGCCTAAAGTCCATGCAGATTTAGCTGTAGTGACACAACCCATATATGTCGAACCTAAGATTAACAGGCGTAACAGCCATATAAGCCATGTCTTACCGCTACCTCTGGTGATAAAACTGATGTTGGTTTCAGCAATGTAATAATAGGCCATGATAGTGGTGAAGGCAAAGAAAGCCAATGCTAGGGCAACGAATGCACCTCCCAATGCAGGGAAATGATGGGAAATAGCATATTGCGTATAGGCGGGCCCCATTTCTACTCCCGGAATATGCTCTACAATAAAACCTCCGGCTGGATTTTCTACGTTATATTGCCCCGTGAAAAGGATCATAAAGGCTGTTGCTGTACATACAAACAGGGTGTCGACATAGACAGAAAAACCCTGTACAAGGCCTTGTTTTATGGGGTGTGACACCTCGGCTGCTGCAGCTGCGTGTGGTGCGGTTCCTTGCCCTGCTTCGTTACTGTAGATTCCACGTTTAACACCCCATGCGATAGCCGTTCCTGCTACGGCTCCAAACGTGGCTTCAAGATTAAAAGCCGATTTAAAAATCAGGGAAATAACAGCTGGTACCTCTGTAATATTCAAACCGATAATAATGATGGCCATGAGGATATATGCGCCGGCCATAAAAGGCACAACATACTCTGCTACTTTGCTGATTCGTTTAACACCGCCAATAATGATAATGGCCAGTAATGCTGCTAAAAATATTCCGGTAATGACGGGCGAAATATGGAAAGCGGATTGGGCCGCAACACTTATGCTATTGCTTTGAACACTGGGCAACAGGAAGCCTGTGCTTACAATGGTAACGGCCGCAAATGTCCAGGCATAAGCTTTGCTTTTTAAGCCTTTGAGGATATAAAACGCCGGTCCGCCCCGATATTCGCCGTCGTTTACTTCCTTGTACATTTGACCTAATGTAGCTTCGACTATTGCGGATGCGCTTCCAAGGAAAGCAATTGTCCACATCCAGAAAACAGCACCCGGGCCACCCATACCAATAGCAGTAGCTACACCAGCAATATTTCCGGTTCCAACTCTTCCTGAAAGCGCAAGCGAAAAGGCCTGAAAGGAAGATATACCTTTCGCAGAACTGCCGCCGTTGAAGAGCAAACGTAACATTTCTTTAAGTTGGGTTAATTGTGGCAACCTAAATCGGATGGTGAAATATATGCCGGTTAACAGGCAAAAATAAACTAATGCGTCACTCCAGATGAGGTTATAAATGTTTTCTATCAGATTGTACATGCGTTATAATTAGTTGTCATGGGTTTGCTAAAATAGTGAATCCAAATTTAGCGTCAACATTATTGTACAGATTTTTATAGGATAAGTCCGATTTTTTCAGGCCAAGGTAGGTGTGTTTTTAAACGTTTAACCGGGCCAGAGTAAGCGGTATGAATATGGTTTTAAATAGTTGTAGTAGAGGTTGTTATTAGGATATAAAAGAATGTAATAAATGTTTTTTGGCCAGATTTTAGTAGTGTTTTATACGTAGCTTTGTGGTAAATATATATGATATCATAGGAAGGAGTTGACTTATGAGTAACAAGATCAGACAAGGAAATTCATATCTGCCGGTGGCCTGGGAGTATCGTGAAATTATAGAAGAACAGATTAACAAAAAAAGCAAAGGTAAGATATTCTATTTTGGTGAGGATAATAAAATAGAGGAAACTCAGGGTACTGTTATAGATATGTCAGAGGAAAAAGGTACAGGTATGTTTATCGTGATGGATACGGGAGTTCGAATAAGAATAGATCGGATTATAACGCTATTCGGCAAGATTGGAGCAGCATACGATGAGTATGACGCTTATGCGAACGCCTGTATGGATTGTATGGGAGGATATACAGAGGAAGAACTTGAAGATAAGTAAAGTAAAAATTAGCTAATCGCCAAAGCGGTATTCCATATAAATTTGGATAGCTATAAAGAGTATGATTATAATAATTGTAGCTATAATCGCTGTCTTTACAAATTCTTTTTTATCAAATTCAAAAGTTTCGGGATGTATAAAAAGTCCGAATAAACGGTGGGAGAAACCGTTAGATCCGGGCGAAACAATATGATACCCTGTAAAAAATGACGCCTTAACCGGTTATGATTTCCGGTGACGCTGGAATAGAAAATATCTGTACTACGGAAAGAAATACGTTTTTCGATGTTTTTATGAAACACTTTTAATACGGTAATGGGATAGCGGTCACCTGTCTTTTTGGTGAAAACATCCTTGTTATAAGATGAAGGAGATCTGCTTAATTCGGCGTACAGGATGCTTTCCTTTTTACCATCTAATTTTAAATAATGAATTCCTGTATTGTCGACTGTAATTTGTTGTATTGCATTGTTTTTAGCTCTCCTGATGTGTTTTATAAATCGAAAAACTGCAAAAATTACTAAAAAATTAAAATAAGTATCAATGAACCTCTGAATCCCCATGTCCAGGTGTGATTAGGAATAGAAGTTTTTTCCGGAAAGTTATCTCTGGTATAAATTCTAATCTGATACTTTTAGAGCGAAGCTATATCGGAGATATCAACTTTTTCCTATTTAGATTGACTAAATTATTTGGTTAGTCCACAGGTTTTGAAAATGATCCGAATCTTTCAATGCTAAGATAAAAGCTTTCAGAAGTCAGTTCAGAGGTGTTGGAG
>NZ_JBEBVH010000365.1:0-3249 GCF_040392825.1 Pseudopedobacter sp. | reverse complement strand
AAGTGGATGTAGACCGTTTAAGAATAAAAAGAAATACCGAAAAAATTGTATTTCCAGAAAAAGGAGCAAGAATGGGGAATTTTAATACAGTTAATGTTGGAGAAAACGAATCGTGGATCATCACAGGTGAATGGCTCGAAGGAACGTTCCCCGAATCTAAAAAAGGAGATAGGTTCTGGGTTGAAAGTAGCAATATAAATTATAATCAGTACATCGGAGATTTGCTTTTAGCGAGAGTGTATTGGAAATGATGTAAATGTATTGATGAAGAATGGAGATTTCTTTTAGAGTATAATTGAAAGTTAGCAACAATAATAGAAAATATTAGATAAATACAATGGACGGATTTACATACATAGTCTTGTTTTTTAGTTTAGTGTTTAATTTGATTGCAGCTTCTTATGATAGAACATCTTCTTCAATAGCCGAAATCCCAAGTGCTTTGAATATAAGGTTCATTGAAAAGCCTGAAAAGAAAGTGCTTGATGATTTACTCTATTTTAATGGTTTTTCTTTCAGAATTACGGGCAAATACCATCAAGAAAAAAATTTCAACAGACTTCCTGCCAAATATGAAAAAATAGTTAGGCCTGCAGTTTGGGGTTTAAGTAAAAATTCATCAGGAATCTCAATACACTTTACTACAAATTCACCGGTAATCGCTGCAAAATGGAAATTAATGAGCTATCCAAGAATGTCAAATATGACACCAATTGCTGCCAGTGGACTTGATTTGTATTGCTTAGTAGATGGGCAATGGCAATATGTAAATTCTGGAATTCCGTCCGGACTTAATAATGAGAAAACCCTAATATCCGATATGGATACTTGTTATAAAGAGTTCTTACTCAATCTTCCGTTATATGATGGTGTTGAAAATATCGAGATTGGCATCAATCCTAATTTTTCTATTTCAGCGCCAGAAAATATTATTTATAAAATAAATAAGCCAATTGTTTTTTATGGGACAAGCATCACTCAGGGAGCTAGTGCATCAAGACCCGGAATGGTCTACACTTCAATAATTTCCAGAAAACTTTCTGTAGAAACTATTAATTTGGGATTTAGCGGAAATGGAAGATTCGAATCATCGGTAGGTCAGGCATTATGTGAAATTGATGCTTCATTATTTGTTATCGATTGTACTGCAAACTCACATCCAGATACTATAAAGAACAACACGGTTAAACTTTTACAGCAGATCAGAGAGTGCAAACCAAATACGCCTATTCTTCTGGTGGAGAGTATAATAAGAGAATATTCTTATTTTAAAAAGTCTGATGAATCAACATTTGGAAGCAGAAAGTATATTTTAGCTCAGAACAATGAGCTGAAAAAATCCTTTAATGAGGCAAAAAATATTGGAATAGATAATCTATACTATTTAGAAAGCGATGGTTTAATTGGTTACGACCATGAAGGTACAATAGATGGAACCCATCTAACAGATTTAGGTTCTTATAGAATGGCTGAAAAAATGGAAACGAAAATTATTGAAATACTAAAATTGAAATAAGATAAATTTGTTAAATGATATTCTGTAAGTAGCAGGGAGGCTGCAAAAAGATTAGGGCGTGATACTTTTTTATGACAATCTGTTTGAAATAGTAATTTAAGACCTGTTGCGCTTGTATTTTATCCGCGCCTGAAGGTTGGCAATAGGATTTTAATACAGTTGTAAGATAGTATTGAATGTTGAAGCAACGATGGGAAAGAAAATGATATTATATGGAAAAGGAAGCTGTTGAAATCCAACCTTCTATGGTGAACAAGACAACAGATTATTTATGCAGAAATATTGTTTATAATTTTAGGTGAGATGGTTCGCTAAAGGTTGCACGCGATGTGCTGATACCTTTTAAAATCTTTTTTAAACTTCTCTGAGTAGGTTATTTTATAACTAGTCATTAATCAGCCATCAAATCATTTACAAGTCTTCCGTATTATCATACCTTTTCAGAGAAGGTCTTTCTTTTCTTGCGTCTTCAATAGCCTGTCTTGTCTAGCGGAAACGTGTTGCGTCAAATAGCTACATATATAATATTATAGCTTTTGCAAGGCTTGTTTTACAGTGTCCTTGTTGGGCTTGGATATGGGTATTTTTTCTCAAGACATTAAGAGCAGAATACCACCGTCTTCTTTTAACCAACTTTTTACGTATTTTGGATTTACTAAATGGCTTTGGTGAGTTCTTAAAAACCCATTGGGGCGCAGTAAGTCTGCATATTCTTTAAGTGATTTAGAAACCAATATTTTTTCATCACTCAAAAGGAAAAAGTGGGTATAGGTATTATCTGCTTCGCAACGTATAATTTCTGACAAAGCAACGTACCTTATTTCGCTTTGCATCTGTAGGGCAATTTTGTTAACGTTCGTTTCTGGATTTTTTAGTTGCTGCAGTAAAAAATCGAGCTGCGAAGTCTGTATTTGTGTTGCCGATTTATGTTCGGCTTTATTTACCGCATTCATCAGTTCTTCAATATCAATAGGTTTTAAAAGATAATCTAAGGCGGCAAATTTTACAGCTTGTATCCCATATTGGTCGTAAGCGGTAACAAAAACAACTTCGAAATTACGCGTTGGAAGCATTTTTAGTACATCAAAACCTGTTTGCTCGCCCATTTGAATATCCAGAAACACTAAATCAGGCAAATATTTTTCAATAGCATCAACCGCATCACTTACACTTTGCGCTGTTGCGATTATAGTTACCTGCGGACAGTGCTTTTCTAGCAAAGTACGCAGGTTTTCTAAGTTGGAAATCTCGTCATCTATCAAAACTGCTCTCATCATATTATAGCCAATCAGTTAATGTTAAGCTTATTTTAGTGCCGTTAGCGGTTGATTGTATAACTAAGGTAAAGTGATTTTCTTTATAAACACTATTTAATAGGGCTATTCTGCTGCCACTTAATAGCAGACCCAAACCATTATTCTTTTTTTCTGTGTCAAATCCATTTCCATTATCAGTAACAGTTAACACCAAATCATTTGCCTGCTTAATGAATGTGACGGTAATTTTTCCGTCGGTAGCTTTCTGCGATATGCCGTGCTTCACCGCATTTTCTACAAATGGTTGTAGCAGCATACTTGGTATTTCAATGTTATCTAGAGCCAAGTTTTCGGAGTGGTTGATTTCGTATTTAAAGCCGAACCGCAATTGCTCCATTTGCAGGTAATCGTCTAGTAAAGTTTTTTCTTGTGATAAACTAATCAGTTCTTTATCATCAAGTACGTTACGAGTTAACC
>NZ_JBEBVH010000364.1:0-3250 GCF_040392825.1 Pseudopedobacter sp. | reverse complement strand
TGTGCTTCGTCCGGTGGCAAAAACAGTGATTCTGATGTTTATATCGAGTATAGTGATAATAAGATGGAAAATGCTAAAATTAGAATACGGGTAAACTCAAAAACTTTTGCTGTTACGGTAGCAGACAATAATTCTGCAAGAGCATTTTTGGAGCTGTTGCCTCTTACAGTTAACATGATAGAACTGAACGGAAACGAGAAATATTATGATTTATCTCAAAGCCTTCCGGTAAATGCATCTGACCCCGGCACTATTCGGAACGGAGATTTAATGCTGTATGGATCCAAAACTCTCGTACTGTTTTATAAAAGTTTTTCCACACCTTATAGTTACACAAAATTAGGACACGTCGATGATATAACTGGTTTAATAGCTGCTTTAGGTACTGGAAATGTTACTGTTACTTTTAAAAGGGAATAAGTGTGTTTTATAAATATATAATTGTCAAACTATGAATAAATACAGCGTAAAAGCTTTCGGAACAGCGGCGCCCGAAGCAGATTTAAAGCCCATGAATATCGAACGCCGGGAAGTGACGGCAAAAGACGTTGAAATTGATATTTTATATTGTGGCGTATGTCATTCCGACCTGCACACCGCCCGTAACGAATGGGGCGGTACGGTTTATCCGAATGTCCCCGGCCACGAAATTGTCGGACGAATTACCAAAGTGGGGAGTGAAGTTACCAAATTTCAAGTTGGTGATCTGGCTGGTGTTGGCTGTATGGTAGACAGCTGCAGGGAATGTGAGAGCTGCAAAGAGGGACTCGAACAATATTGTGAAAACGGCAATGTGCAAACCTATAATGGTCACGAAAAATACTTGAACCAGCAAACCTTTGGCGGTTATTCTGAACGTGTGGTGGTAGACCAGGATTTCGTTTTAAAAATTCCCGAAAACCTCGATCTTGCTGCAACTGCACCTTTGTTATGCGCGGGCATTACTACCTATTCACCATTAAGGCATTGGAATGTTGGTCCGGGTAAAAAAGTAGGGATTGTAGGTATTGGCGGGTTGGGACATATGGGTGTAAAAATAGCAAAAGCTATGGGCGCCTATGTTGTAGTTATTACTACTTCGACTGGGAAAGTAGAAGACGCCAAACGTTTGGGCGCAGATGAAGTAATTCTTTCTTCAAATGAAGAACAAATGAGAGCGAATGCGGGTACATTACATTTTATTCTGGATTGTGTATCTGCTCAGCATAACATCAACGCTTACTTAAGTCTGTTGAAAAGAGACGGATCGCTTACACTTGTAGGAGCACCCGAGCATCCTCTGCCTGTAGCTCCATTCAGCCTTATCCCGACACGCAGGAGTTTTGCAGGTTCGATGATTGGCGGTATTGCAGAAACACAGGAAATGCTCAATTTCTGTGGTCAGCATAACATTACTTCGGATATCGAACTGATTCGTATGCAGGATATCAATAATGCTTACGAACGTCTTTTAAAAGGTGACGTGAAATACCGTTTTGTAATTGATATGGCGAGCTTAAAGAATGAAGTCAATCCATCAGAATGATTTAATATTAAGAGGTATATCTCCTGTACCTGAGCTTTATAAGCAATACAGGAGACATACCTTAATTATCTTTGCTAAGCAGAGAGTTGATTTTATTTCAACCAGGTCCAACGTTTTGCCCAGTCCTGTAAAATATCCTTTCTCCATTTCAGGATGGTTTTTCCACCTTGTATTTTTCCATCATACAGGTCTGGACTGCCTTTATCGGTATACCAATTATCGCCCAATTGATAATCAGTAGAATGTTTCTTGCCCGGCCATAAATTGTTAACCACAATGTTGCCTTTCAATCCATTAATTGCTGTTATAGCAGAGGTGAAACGGTATTGTAGGGTTTCCGCCTTTTTAGGGATGTATCTGATTACATAGTCACCCTTTCCTAAATGGTATCCAGGCCATTTTTGTACTGACTTTCCATACGGAACCTCCATCCAAAAACAAACCGAGTCTGAAGGAATGTTAAGATCCGGACCCTTTAAATGAAATTCTAGAATGGTGCAAAATGCTACGGTATCTTTTAAACTTGTTGTGCCATTATAAACGATACGAGGGCTATGATTAAACTTCTCGAAGCTGCCGCCCCAGCTTTCTCGCATTGGATTTTCTGGATCTCCATCCATTAAATAAAACAGAGAGGGAGAGTCCCCCATTTTTATTTCACCATTGTAGTAACTTTTAAAATCCTTGCCTAAGTAACCGGCAGCATTAATTACCGTTTCATAATAATTCGAATTATTTATGCTGTCGGGAACCTGGTTATTGGAGAAAAAACCGTAATAGCTTGAATTAACTTCAATAAACCACAATTTAGGAAAGTTAGCTGCAATATAGGCGTAGCTATTGGCACTCCACTTTTTGTTTGGGCCTCCAATCCAATACACTCGTATTTTATTCTAAATTTCCGGTGCATCATGCAGGGCCTGTGCCAAATCATCAAGGCCGCCCCAACATAAAACCCAAAGTGGTTGAGGACTATTTTTTTGGGCACAGCTTATTATCCAATCAGAGCCTTCTGTTGCACTGCTGTAGCCTCTATGTGGTGCACTGCCTTTACGACCTTGTTTGGTAATGGAACGTAAATAGTCTGGCTTCGAAAGCTTCTTATTATGTTTCCAAAGTTTGGATAGGTCTTTTTCATAAAGACTAATCATGCGTAAAATTTCTTCTTTGCTCCCTTCCCCGTAAGAGGGTGATGAAACAAGCCCTTCGAGGGTAAACAGGTCACTATACATTAGCAAATGTGCCATAGATTGGTTATCGTCGGGATCAGTACCACCAATGTCTGTACTTATTAAAACTCTTGGTTTTAGAGGTACCGGTTTCTGTGCAAAAATGCTAACGGTGAACAGGCAAAGTATGGCTGATAACAAAATTCCTTTTTTCATTTTTAGATTTATCGCACCTGTAAAATAAGTGTTTAATTGTTATTTATAAAATAAGAAATAACTTCCTTATGGGTTTTTTCAGCTTAATGTGAGGTCTAAGGCATATGAACCTTTATATTCATTTCTGAAGGTCGTAAAAGAAAGGGCAAACAATTGCCATATTTTGGCATGTAAGATGTTATCTCTAAGATGATATTTGATTTATGCTATGAAACAGTGGTTTATCGGTTGTTCGGGATTTTATTATAAGAACTGGAAAGGGGCTTTTTATCCGGAAGACCTACCGCAGAAAAAGTGGTTCGATTATTATTGTCAGCACTTTAACACTTTGGAACTGAAT
>NZ_JBEBVH010000363.1:0-3278 GCF_040392825.1 Pseudopedobacter sp. | reverse complement strand
GTTAGTTAGTTAGTTAGTTAGTTAGTTAGTTAGTTAGTTAGTTAGTTCCCCGAAGGGGTGCCTTCGGCAAGTTCCCCGAAGGGGGGCTTTGGCAAGTTTCCTGAAGGGGTGTCCGAATGGATGCCTTTGGCACCTTTGATAAGTTAGGTGAGCGTATTCTTCTGCAACCTTAAGTAGAAGTGTTTTTGGCAAGATTTGGGGAAAGAACTTATTGTGATGAAACGAGGTGATGTAAAAATATTCTTGTAGATTCGTAATGAGCCCCAGCGAATTCATGTATCTTGATTTCTATCAGGGAGAACCTCATTTAGAGCCTTATTCTTACAGCAGTAGAATTCTGCCAATACAAAAGGTATATTCATATGAGCCTATACCTGACGAATTAAACGCTTCTGAAAGAAAGTATATCAAAGGAGTTCAGTCAAATGTATGGACAGAGCATATTCATTCTGAGGATGCTGTACAATATATGATGTATCCACGAGTAGCGGCAGTCGCTGAAGTAGCGTGGACATCTCCACGACTAAAAAACTGGGAAGATTTTTCAAGTAGGGTGGAATATGAGTTTGCCAATTATGAAAAATCAGGAACCAATTATGCAAGGAGTATTTACAATGTTTGGTGCGAAGCTAAAACAGACAGCACTTCAGCTACAGCAAAAATTTCTTTAAAAACCTACGGTTATAAAACTGAGATTCGTTATACATTGGATGGAACAGAACCTACAGCTAATTCCAAATTGTATAAAGAACCTTTTGAAATTAAATTACCACAAAATATAAAAGCAGCCGCTTTTAGAAATGGTAAGAGAATAGGTAAAGTGAATATGAGGACGTCTGCAATTGTAAGTACTAGATAAATATATTGATATAGCTATGATAAAGGGAGAAGGATCAATGAGTAAAAATGGCTTCTCCCTTAAATTACATGATTAAGACCTTGTAAAACCTGACTATACAACCATGCAATTATCTTAATCGTATGAGATTCATAAGTGCCCGTAGACACACAGGATGATTCTGTTGCAAGAAAGAATTCAAACTTCAAGATAATGGATGCTTACTAAAAAAATAATATATTTGTTATTGTAGCAATCCATTATAAGCTCTTTTGCATAAGATACATACAGATAACGAGTTATTAGACTTATTAAAGTTGGGAGATAAATCTGCTTTGGATGAAATCTATAAGAGATATTATGGGATTTTGTATAGCCATGCTTACAGAAGATTGCCAGATAGAGAAGAGGTAAGGGACATTGTTCAGGAGGTGTTTGTATACCTTTGGAATAATAAAGCAAACATCATCATAACCTCCAGTTTATCTGCTTATCTGTATACCTCCGTAAGAAGTAGAGTGCTGGACGTATTTCGCCGTCAAAAGGTAAGAAATGCCTACACACAATCCTTACAGGCTTTTATAGATTCAGGAGAGAATTTAACAGAAGAAAGATTAAGAGAAAAAGAGCTTATTCAATTGGTAGAAAGAGAAATAGCATTTTTACCACCACAGATGCGGCGTATATTCGAGATGAGTCGTTTTAAAGATATGACTCACCAGCAAATTGCTGACGAGTTGCAAATTAGCCCTCAAACCGTTCGTACACAAGTTAGAAATGCCCTTAGGATATTAAGAGTAAAATTGGGAGCTAACATATTTACGCTGTTTTTTTAAAGGACACAAGCTGTACTCTTAAATACCTGAGTTCGATTATAAAAAGGCTATGATAGTAATGCCAAAAGAGATTACTTCGTTCCTCGCAACGACAAAAATAGGGGCATCTTCCGAATTTACTTCGGAACTAAACATGAAATAATGTCCAAATCACTCAAAAAACAATGAAATATTAATCGAACTCAAATTAAATAGTATTATCTGGTCAGTGTTACCGGTAACCTCGATTCCGGTTTTTGTAAGGATAATTTAGTATAAGACAGGATTTTCCACTATCTGCCACCTTTTGCTATATTCTGCCGACATTTCATATATTTCTTCGAGACCGCTTCGAGACTTCTTCGGGAAATACCCCCTATTTCCCGACGGAATCCTGAAGCAGAGTCGAACAACTTCCCAATTTTAACAGCCTTTTTACCCTGAAATTGGCAATGAATGACTGCTGCTCTGACAAACAAAAGTCCTTAAAAAAAGAGACGATAGCTTAAATATTTTCCGCCGATAAAAATAAAAAAATAAAATTTTTCAATTTGTTCTACCCCCAGTACAAATCTTATGCGTCTTATAGATAAAAGGACCAGACCTAAATTAATTTAGATAATGAAAAAAGCAGACCAACTGTTGGACCGATACCATTCTGGCAAAGCTACGCCGGAAGAAAAAGCTATTGTAGAGAGCTGGTATCTTAAATACAAGACAGGGGAGTCTGATCTGAAACCCGAAGTTCTGCTTGAAGATTATGAAAAAGGCCGGAAACAATTGCATCAAACCATAAAATACAAAGACAAGAAAGTTATAACAATATGGCCTCGCGTAGCTGTAGCTGCTTCTTTGTTGGCCTTTTTAACTGCTATTTTTTATTTTTTCAATTCAACTAAAAAAAATGATGAACCCAAACAGCTCGTTTCAGATAAATTACCGCAGGTAGAAGCAGTTACCCTAACGTTAGGTGACGGAAGAAAGGTTAATCTGGATGCTAATAATATAGGGGAAGTTGTAAAAGAAGGCGGCTTAAATATACAGCAAACAGCAGATGGGCAATTGATATATACTGCAGTGGACGATACTAAAAGTGATAATCAAAATAATTACAATACTATAGAAACTCCGGTAGGAACACAATATACTGTTATATTACCAGATGGCAGTAAGATATGGTTAAGTTCTGCATCCAGATTGCGTTATCCAACACATTTTTCAGGCAAAGAACGGATAGTTGAACTTTCTGGAGAAGCGTATTTTGAAGTTAAATCTGTATATGCGAATTCCTCCTCTAAAAAGATTCCTTTTATTGTGTTATCTGGTAATCAAACTGTAGAGGTATTAGGAACCCAATTCAATATTAGTGCTTATAGAGACGATGCGACAATTAAAACCTCACTTTTGGAAGGAGCTGTAAAAGTATCTTTAAAAAGCAAGCGAAATAGTGGTTCGGAAGTGTTCTTAAAACCAGGACAAATGGCTTTAAATAAGCTCAATAACTCAGCATTGGAAACCAGTAACATAGATGTAGATGATGTATTGGCGTGGCGGGAAGGATATTTTATTTTTAATAATGAAAATATCAGAGATATTATGAAAAAGGTATCCAGATGGTATGGGTT
>NZ_JBEBVH010000362.1:0-3298 GCF_040392825.1 Pseudopedobacter sp. | reverse complement strand
TTACTCATTCTCCGTACTCATCATCACTGCTGGTAATTCTATTTTTTTGCCGTCTGTTCCCTTTACAAATAGCTGTAAAGCTGTTGCGGGACCATTATCAAAATAGCTTACTTTTATTTTATGTAAACCGGGCTTTAAAGGAACTCCGGCAGATCTTTCGTATTGGAAGATTCTTCCGTCGTTATCTATGATCAACTGGTCGTCTATATATAATCTGCTGCCGTCATTGCTTACTAAAGAAAATTCAAAAGTAGCATCTTCGTTAACATTGATATATCCTGTAAAGATCAGGCCGTATTCTCTGGCTCTGTTTTTTACCTGAGTAACACGTACCTGAGTGGCATAACCTTTTTGAGTCTCGTTACTGGTATCGAGTTCCATTACAGATTCGAACTTGCCGGGAATATAGTAATATTTCAATTTACCTCTTATTAATCCGGGGACAGTATCAATGGCAGGGAAAGGGTCTCTATTGAATAATTTGGTCGTAACGACACTGCTTTTCCTATTAGAAGGAGTTATCACGACTGATTTTACCTGACGTGATTCTCCTTTTGGAACAATAACCTCTAAATTTCCATCGTAAACCCTGGAGTATTGAGCCGGGTTACTCCCATCTATTGTATAGTGAATCTTTGCGCCTTTAACAGAAGGCTTCCAGGTAAAACGATAACTTCCAGCCACATTAATAGAAGTATCTTTTGCGCCAATTGCCGGTGGAACTCTATAATTGGTATTCCCGCAATCTATATTTGACAGATGGAAAGCAACTCTGTTTTCTGTAAAATCTGAAAAATCTTTATTTGCGGGTTGAGTCCATGCAATTTCAGATACAGCAAATAATCTTGGTAACAACATATACTCTGCCCATTGGGGAGTTTGGATATACTCTGTCCACATATTTGCCTGTACGCCAATAATGTACTTTTGCTGTTCGGGCTTTAAAACTGAAGGTGTTGGATTATAGGCATAAATTCTCTCTATAAATCCGTTACCGCCAATAGTAGTGGGTTCCTGGTCTGCCCTTCCCTGAATATGATCCAGATATAAACCATTATTGCTGGGGGTCATGATAACATCGTGATTTTGTCTGGCTGCTTCTATCCCTCCTTTTTCGCCTCTCCACGACATTACCGTAGCATTAGGTGCCAGTCCGCCTTCTAAAATTTCGTCCCAGCCAATAATTGCCCTTCCTTTTTTATTCAAAAATTGCTCTATCCTATGGATAAAATAAGATTGTAGATGATGTTCGTCTTTTAGTTTATTTCCCTTAATACGTTTCTTACAGTAAGGGCAAGTCTTCCACCTATCTTTTGGTGCTTCATCTCCTCCGATATGAATGTATTTGGACGGAAATATTTCTAAAACCTCTGTCAATACATCTTCTAAAAATTTAAAGGTTTGTTCTTTTCCTGCACAATATATATCAGGAAAAACTCCCCATTGCTGCGCAGCCTTAAATGGTCCGGGATTATCTCCACAAGCCAGTTCCGGATAGGCAGACAATGCCGCCATGGAATGTCCTGGAAGCTCTATTTCTGGAATCACATTTATATATTTTGAAGCTGCATAGGCTACAATTTCTTTAGCTTCTTGCTGAGTATAATAACCTCCGTAACGTTGACCGTCGAACACACGTGGAAAATAAGCATGAAAATTACCTATAACCGTCTGATCGCGATAAGCTGCTATTTCCTGTAACTTTGGATATTTTTTAATTTCTATTCTCCAGCCCTGATCTTCGGTTAAATGCCAATGAAAGTTATTCAGCTTATATGCTGCCATCAAATCGATATATTTCTTAATAAAATCCAATGGAAACAGATGTCTCCCTACATCTAAATGAAGACCTCTGTATTTGTACCTTGGTTCGTCTTTAATAGTTAGCTGAGGTATCTGTCCCGTTTCTTTATTGGCCAGATAAAGCTGATTTAATGATTGTAAACCATAAAAGGTACCTTTCTCCTTGCCTTCTACAACTATTTCATCTGCAGACACTTTTAAAGTATACGCTTCTTCGTTGGTATTATCTGATGAAGAATTGAAATAAATTAAGGTCTTTGGTTTTTGTATAAATGCTTTGGCGATGACCAAATCTATACCCTGATTCGCCTTTACCAGATCTCTGAAAAGCTCGGCAAGTTTTAAATCGCTCGCATTATGGTAAATAATAGCTGTCTCCTTATCCAGTTGGAAGTACCCGTTTCCGTATTCGATTTGATTGGGCTTTGGAATTATTGGATTCTTTATCTGTGCGTTCGCTGTAAATGTAATTGGAATAAACAGTAATAGATGAACAATTTTCCTGAACATATTATTGAATTGAAACGCTGAATATAAGAACCTGCATGTAAAGAACCAATAGAAAATTAGATTTTATAGAACGGGAGTAACAGCTGTTTTGGATAAGCTAAAAAGAAGAATAAACAATCAAAACATTTTTAACATAATTAATTGAAGTTAAATAGATTTATATTATCTTTTCGGCAGAAATTAAAAAACTAAAAAACCATGAAAATAAACGTAAAAACCTCATTTATTGGTGCAATATTGTTAGCATTTGTGAGCTTATCTTCTTGCGATAAAGTAAAAGATGCTATTCAAGCCGATGTAAAAGTAACACCTAATGCTATTGAGTTCACTATTCCTCAGGTAACAAATCTGGAAAGAGGAAGAATAACAGGTGTTGAAAATATCTCTAAAATTGACCTCAACCAATACAAAGGTTTAAAGAGTATCAATCTTACCTCGTTAAAAGTTGAATTGTTAGACAAAGTATCGGGAGCTAATTTTAAAGCTCTGGAAGAAATTTCGATAGAAATAAAATCGGGTACAAATACAGCTGTATTAGCTAAAAAACTAAACACTGATTTCACAAATGACCAATACACGATAGAAATACCGGTAACTGGTGGCGATATAGACATACAAAACTTTGTAAAAAACACTTTCAGCTACGATATTGTTGGCAAAGCGCATATGGAGACTTCCCAAGCAGTAAGAGCAAAGTTAACTGCTGTATACACTGTTAAATTTGGATTATAAGATTACAATCTATATTGGATTAAAAAATCCTGTTGATTTTATCAACAGGATTTTTTTGTTTGAGAACCGCTCATTCTTGCCGAATCACGGTTGCTGTGACCGCTTCAAATAAGCATTAAACTATAGACCTCCATTACAGTCATGATTTTCTTCCTCTAAGAGAAAAAACTTACAAGAACTATTATCTGATTATTTCTATTCCGGAATTATTTAATTCCTTTATTTCCTGTTTTTTTTTCATTTTCATTTTGTT
>NZ_JBEBVH010000361.1:0-3320 GCF_040392825.1 Pseudopedobacter sp. | reverse complement strand
GTCTCCGCAGGCTTTAAATGAAGTTGTAGTTGTAGGTTATGGTACGCAGAAAAAAGCTAGCGTAACAGGAGCTCTGTCCATATTAAATATGAGCGACAAAGAAAATCAACCTCATACAAACGTCAGTCAGGCACTACATGGAGTATCTGGACTATGGGTTAATCAGGCGGGTGGCAAACCTGGGCAGGATGTAGGAGCTATAAAAGTACGGGGTGTTGGGACTTTAAATAACAGCAATCCATTAGTTTTAGTTGATGGGATTGAATATAATATGAACGATGTAAATCCCGAATTTATAGAGAGTATTACTGTACTTAAAGATGCATCTGCCGCAATTTATGGCTCTAGGGCGGCTAATGGTGTTATCCTGGTCACTACAAAACAAGGTACAAAAGGGAAAACTAAGATTAATTATAGTTTTTCTCAAGGCTTACAGAAAGCTACTGCTTTACCAGATGTAGAGTGGGACGCTATTAAATATATGAAGCTGAAAAATACAGCTTTGAGAAATGAAGGCAAGACGGCGGTGGATTATAGTGATGATTTAATCGAAGAATATAAAAAAGGTATGCTATATGATCCTTTAGCTTATCCTAATGTTAACTGGTTTGATGAAGTGTTGACTACTGGTTTGTTACAACAGCACAATTTAAGTTTTTCTGGCGGTGGAAATTCTGTAGTATATAATCTAGCTGCTGGTTACAGCAATCATGACGGCATTTTAATTGCTGCTAATAATGCGAAGAGATATTCAGTAAATTTGAATATAACGGCCAACATTTCTGATAAATTGAAAGTGGGGGGGAACTTTATCGGAAATTACAGGCGATATACTGAGCCAGCTCAAGGGTCAGATGCTACCAATTATTACTTTAATCGTTTAATGAGGGCTTTGCCAATATATGGTACATATCTACCAGACGGGAGGTATGCAAATTTAGCTGTAGCAACACCTAGCAGGTCTGGAACGGAGAACCTAATCCAGTATTTAAAGGAAGGTACTGATGTTCATACTCCACAACGTTTATTAGCCAAAATGTTTGCAGAATACAAACTACCATTTAATATTAAATACAATATTAACGTAGCTTTGGATAAACTAGATGGATATTCTTACAAATTTGAACCAATACTGGTAGCTTATAATCCTCAAACATGGACACCCGGTTATGCTCAACCTAATGCCAGTGCAGAAAGTTATAATGAAAACTTAATTCATCCAACGATATATCAATCGCTTAACTGGTCGCATGTTATCAACCGCTTTCATAACTTATCGATGATGCTAGGTCAGAGTTATGAAAAATATGATCGCCGAACAACAACAGCGAGCATTGAAGGATACTTCGATAATACATTGATCGACTTAAATGCCGGCTCACTCAATCCACAAGTATCAGGAGGAAGTTCTACAGATATATTGGCTTCGTATTTTGGTAGGTTAGGATATGATTATAAAGATAAATATCTTTTGGAAGCTACTTTTAGATACGACGGTTCATCCAGATTTGCCAGAGAAAATAGATGGGGTTTCTTTCCTGCAATGTCTGCCGGATGGCGTTTGGATAAAGAATCTTTTTTTGAGAATCTTTCCAAAAAAGTTAATCTGCTGAAATTGAGAGGCTCTGTAGGAGCTATGGGAAATCAGCAAACAGTTAGCTTGTATGGTTACATGAATACAGTTGTTTTAAATCAAGACTACAGTTTTAATAATTCAATTTCGCCGGGAGCTGCGGTAACTTCTCAGGGAGATCCGAATATTTCGTGGGAAAAAACAACTGCCTATAATCTGGGACTTGATTTTGAAATTACAGATGGACGATTTGGAGGTAGTTTGGATGTTTATAAACGAAGAACAACAGGAATCTTAAGACCTGTAGGTATTGCTGGACAAGTAGGAGCTTTGGCAGGTCCCACAATGAATGTTGGTGTTGTTGACAACAAAGGGTACGAGCTTAATATTTATCATAGAAATAAAATAGGAAAGTTTGAATATTCTTTAAACGGCAGTATCAGTTATGTAACTAATAAAGTTGTGGATTTAAACGGGGAAACTATTATTAGTGGAAGAAGAATAATTAAGGAAGGGTATCCTATAGATTCTTACTATCTTTTAAAAGCGGATGGGATTTATCAAAATATAAATGAAATACAAAATAGTGTAATAGTAAGTGGAGCTGTGAAGCCAGGTTATATTAAATATATTGACCAGAATGATGACCATGCTATTGATGGGGATGATAGAATTATAGTTGGCAGTTCAATACCTAAATACAATTACTCTTTTGGTTTCGATATCAAATATAAAAACTTTGGTTTAAATACTTTTTTTCAGGGAGTTTCAGGTATAAACATATACCCAACAGCTAATCTGGCTTTTCCATTTAATAACGGAGCAGGAATTACTAAAGAATGGGAAACAGATTCCTGGACACCAGAAAATACGAGTGCCAAACTTCCAATATTAACAACTGCTACAGGAGCTACAGAGAATTTTCAAAATTCAACTTTCTGGTTGAAAGATGCTTCATATCTGCGATTAAAGAATGTTCAGATCAATTATAACTTTCCCAAGGAATGGATATCCAAGTTGTCTGTAACTAATCTTACACTGTTTGCTAACGCAAATAATCTACTTACTTTTTCAAAATTTAAAATGTTTGATCCGGAAAAGAATATAGGTAATGATAACCTTTATGAATATCCTTCTCTGAAAACATACAGCTTCGGTTTAAATATCACTTTTTAACAAACTTAAAGTCACGACAATGGGTATTATAAGAATAAATATATGTTTTTTTGTCCTACTCCCATTATTATGGGGGTGTACAACTAAAGATCTCGATACCATACCTCAGGATAGATATACAGACCAAAATTTCTGGACGACTCAAAAAAATGCCATGGCAGCACTATCTGGTTGTTATGCGGTATTAAGGAATCAAGGTATGTTTGACGGTGGGCAGGCAACAATATTACTGGAAGAAACGGCAACCCCAAACGCCTATAATTACACGAATAGAATGGGGTATGGATTGATTGCCCAAGGTACACAAAACAATACGAATACTCCTGTTTTCAATGCCCGGTGGCTAGACAGTTACAGAGGAATAGGACGTTGTAACACGCTATTAGACAAAATAGATTTTATACAAATGGACTCGGGCTTAAAAACGAGAATGAAAGCAGAAGCAAAATTTCTGAGGGCATTTTATTATTCAATGCTAACAACTTACTTTGGCTCTGTACCGCTTATATTGGAGACCCCAAACATAGAAAAGCACTCCAAACTTCATAAAACAGATAGGCGCATTATAATC
>NZ_JBEBVH010000360.1:0-3331 GCF_040392825.1 Pseudopedobacter sp. | reverse complement strand
TATCATCTAGTTTTAACAATTCATTTTTAGGAAGCTCGGGAAACTTAAGATTTAAACCTTTAAAAGTTTCTATCAGGATTTTGCTGATTGCCAAGCGGGCATACCATTTTTTATCTGCAGGAATAATATACCATGGAGCTGCATCTGTCGAGGTTTCTGATATGGCTTCTTCATACGCTTTCATATAATCATTCCATAAAGCACGTTCAGCTATATCACCAGAAGAGAACTTCCAGTTTTTTGAGGGGTCATCAATTCTATCCAGAAAACGTTGTTTTTGCTCCTCTTTAGATACATGCAGAAATATTTTCACTATAACAGTTCCATTATCGCTAATGTGTTTCTCAAAATTCCGAATACTTTCATACCTTCTCTTCCAAAAATCTTTATCTACTTTTTTTACATCCTGATATCCGGGAATCTTTTCACTCAATACATATTCTGGATGCACTTTACAAACTAATACATTTTCATAATGTGATCGATTATGAATTCCTACACGACCACGTTCAGGTAAAGCTTTATAATGGCGCCATAAAAAATCATGATCATATTCTTCTGCGGTTGGAGTTTTAAAACTATAAACCTGACACCCTTGTGGATTAAAACCGGTCATCACATGCTGAATGGCACTATCTTTCCCTGCAGCATCCATGGCTTGAAAAATAATCAGTACAGATCGAGAATCAGCAGCATACATTGTTTCCTGATACTTTGCAAGCTCTTCCTTGGTTTCTTCTAATTCCTCTTTAGAAGTCCCTTTATCTCTGTCACCGTTATAAGTAGTACTATAATGTTCTAATGAAACCTTTTTACCTGCTTCAACTAAATATTGTTTGATCTCATTTTCCATTTTTTTTCAATTCTAATCGGCCAGCTTTAAATTTAGAATAAAATTCTATTGATTAAATATGTTAATTTTGTCTGATAACTTTAACACTATTTAACACAAACTGTTTTACGTTTTTTTCATCTTTACTCCCATGTTTAAAGAAATTCGCAATAAGTACATCCGTTATCCAAGCATATTCCTTTTTTGTATCATCATCTTCTTTTGTGCACTGCAACTCAATTTCTTATGGCTATTTGGGTACTCACCATCCTATGAAGATATTAAAACACCTACACTTCGTGTCGGTTCAGAATTATACACCTCCGACGGTAAGTTAATAGGTCGCTATTACAAAGAGAACCGTACACCGGTAACTTTTAAGGAAATATCACCAAGTATCATTAATGCTTTAATTGCTACAGAAGATGTACGGTTCTATAAACATATGGGAATCGATTTTCGTTCCCTCCTTTCCAGCGGAATCTCTACTGCAACGGGCGACAAACGAGGAGCAAGTACCATTACGCAACAACTGGCAAAGAACCTTTACAGAACAAGATACAATAAATCACAGGGGGCTTTAAGTCGCATTCCTGTAGTCCGCACCCTTATTGCTAAACTTAAAGAATGGCTCACAGCAGTAAAATTAGAATCTAACTATTCTAAAAATGATATCATTACCATGTACTTGAATACGGTATCTTTTGGTAATAACACATATGGTATCAAAACAGCATCACGCATTTATTTTGATAAAGAAGCCAATCAACTTGATGTACCTGAAGCAGCCCTTTTGGTGGGTATGCTAAAAGGAACAACAACGTACAATCCTATTAAAAACCCTCAAAAAGCATTGGAACGTCGTAACGTGGCCCTTGCGCAAATGAATAAGTACAATTACATTTCAACTGCCGAATTAAACACCTATAAAAGCACACCGATAAAACTTAAAGAAGGAAGAGTTGATGATGGTAGTGACGGTGATTCTTACTTAAGAGCAGCAGTAGATAAATACCTGGAAAAATGGTGTAAAGACAACAATTACGACTTATACGAAGACGGGTTAAAAATATATACAACCATTGATTCTAAACTTCAGCAATATGCTGAAGAAGCTGTAGCTGAACAAATGAAAACTATCCAGAGGAGATTTTATAGTGTTTGGGGAAATGAAGATCCATGGGAAGATTCTGAAGGTAAAAAAGTGGATTATCCAGATCGTGCTATGCGTAGCCTTCCTATTTATAAAATACTAGAAAAGAAATACCCCAACAATCCTGACTCTATAACATCCTGGTTCAATAAAAAGAAAAAGATGAGAATCTTTACCTGGAAAGGTGATCGTGATACACTTTTTTCTACCATGGACTCTATCCGTTATTACGGAAAAATGATGAATACAGGAATGATGACCCTTGATCCTTTTAACGGTAAAATAAAAGTCTGGGTAGGTGGATTAGATCATAAATACTTTAAGTATGACCATGTAAATCAGTCAAAAAGACAAGCTGGTTCTACATTTAAACCTTTTGCATATCTGGCTGCACTCGAAAGCGGTTTAGGACCATGTGATAAATTCACGGATAAACCCGTTAGAATAGCCTATCAGGAAAAAGGAAAAACAGAATACTGGGAGCCTAAAAATGCAAGCTGGAGCAATTCCTATAGTGAAATGTCGCTCCGTTTAGCTATGGCAAGATCTGTAAATACCATTACCGCACAGATCACAGAAAAAGTGGGCTGGGATAATGTAGTAAAGTGGGCTCATGAATGTGGTATCGACAGCCATTTAGAATCTGTACCTTCCGTTAGTTTAGGCCCAAATGATGTTACTGTTTTCGAAATGGTTAGAGCTTATGGAACTTTCTTAAATGGAGGTCTAAAAACAGATCCGATCCTTGTAGAAAAGATCACTGATCTTGATGGAAACCTTATTGAAGAATTTACAGCCAAAACAAAAAGAGTGTTATCTGAAGAAATGTCATGGCTAATGCTTTATATGCTAAGAGGTGGTATGGAAGAACCTGGGGGGACATCTCAAGCCTTATGGGAATGGGACCTTTGGAAAAAAGGAAACCAGATTGGTGGTAAAACGGGAACATCAAGCGATTATGTTGATGCATGGTATATGGGTGTAACCAAAGACTTAGTAACTGGTATTTGGGTAGGCTGCGATGAACGTACTGCACACTTTAAAAATGGAGAAACAGGTGAAGGCTCAAGAACGGCATTACCTATTTTCGGTAAGTTTATGGAAAAGGTCTACAAAGACCCATCTACAGGTTATACTATGGGTCCTTTCCCTAAAGCCAAAGTTAAAATCACTAAGGATCTCAATTGTCCTACACCAAGATATGTGCCAGATACAACCTCAAATGATAGTCTGGAAGTAGACTCCACAAATTTTGAAATTCCGATTGTTGAACCAACTCAGCCTGCTCAAAATGCTCCTGTAGTTCAAAAATCTGAGGATAAGAAAACTCCTGAACAAGTAAAACA
>NZ_JBEBVH010000359.1:0-3349 GCF_040392825.1 Pseudopedobacter sp. | reverse complement strand
TAAACCATGTTTTGAGCTCTTCCTTATTAATAGATGTTCAAATACAAAGTCAATCTGGTCTATCATTTAGAATTTTTGAATCTATCGGTTATGATAAAAAAATAATTACGACCAATAAAGATGTTGCAAATTATGAATTTTATGACCCCAATAATATCCTAATATGGAACAATCAATCTGCTCAAGAATGTTTAGCCTTTTATCGTAGTCCTTATCGACCATTACCAAAAGAAGTTAAAGAAAAATACGCATTAGACAACTGGATAAAGTTCGTTTTAAAACTAGGCAACTTTTACCCAATTACACTACCAAAAACCGTGTAACACAAGAGTCTACTCCTCAGTTATCAATAAAACATAACATCAAAGCATTCCCCTTACTTCTTTCGTCCTTTAAAATAATAAAACAGCTTTCTATACCAGACATTATAGTACTTCTTCCTTATTCTATCTTCAGAATGTACTCTATCAAACAGCCTCTCTATTCCATAATTATTCTTCTTGTATAAAGAATAATGCTTATTATAAATATACAACCAAGACTCATCTGAAATATTTCGTTTCCGATTTTCATCCGTCATTGAATCTTTCGTATGTCGTTTCCGATAATAAAACAAGGGCTTGTTGATTTTATAGACGTTATCAAAATGTGCCGTCATTCGAATCCACATCTCCCAGTCTTCAGCAAATTTTAGATTTGTATCATATAGGCCAATGGCTTTAAGATTCTCACTTTTCATCATAGCAGTTGCCGTAAAACAATTTGTCCATAATATAGACTCCTTAGAATAATCCCAAGATTCCATAAGGCCCGTCTCCCGCTCAAAGAGTTGAGTTTGGGTGTATACGATATCCAACTGGCTATTATTGTGATACTGTTCTACACAAGAGCTGACATAGCTCGCGTCTAATAAATCATCGGCATCAAGAAAAACAAGGTATTCACCAGTTACATATTGAAATCCGTAATTTCTTGTTGCAGGCAACCCCTCATTATTTTTTGAAAGCACCTTCATATTGCCATAAGCTTTAGCAAATTCCTTAATAACATTGAACGTATTATCAGAGGAGCCGTCATCTACAACAATCACTTCTATATTTTTATATGTTTGATTGACGACGGATTCTAAAGTCTCTATTACTGTTTTTTCTGCGTTATATGCAGGTATAACGATACTCACTAAATCTTTTTGAAACATTGGGATTATTAAGTTATTACCGATCGCAAAGTTAATATTTTTTTACGCCAATTACTTCACAATGTCCCCAATTTTGAATCACCTTATCTGCCTATTTATCTTTTTTTTTTGTAATTTGCCCCGCAAACAGGCTCTATTATACTTTATGCAAAAAATCAAAAAATGGTTTCAGACAATTACCTCTATCTTGAAGTATCCATCTATTATAAAAAACTTAAATAAATCAAAGACTTCAGTTTATTGCTTCTTCCCCGTTTATCACATAGGAGGAGCAGAACGCGTGCATTTAGATATTTTAGATTCTATAAAAGACCAAAATCCAGTTTGTTTTATTACCGAACAGTCTACCAGCAACGATTTTAAGAATGAGTTTACAAAGCATGCTATGCTTATTGAATTATTTCGTTGGTCCAAGAAAACAAGCTTCAAAAAACATATAGCAAAAAAAATTGCATCCAAAATAAACAACACACCAAATGCGGTCGTATTTGGATGTAATAGCCATCTTTTTTACTATCTTTTACCTTTCTTATCCCCGAACGTCAAAAAGATCGATCTAATCCATTATTTTATTGGTGACCATTCATTTGAACAAATATCCTTGCCTTTAGTTCCTTTATTGGACAATAGGGTCGTTCTGGGATCCAAACATTTGAACCAGTTAACATCTTATTACCTCCAGAATAATATCGACAGGAAGTTTGCAGAGAGAATAAAAATAATTACAAATCAGGTAGAAATACCGTCAATTCCGTCAGATAAAGACTTTAATAATGATCTACGTATATTATTCGTTGCAAGAAATGCTCCTGAAAAACGCGTGCCTGTATTTCTAGAGATAGCGCGTAGAAGTGAGAAGTTAAATCTTCCTTATAAATTTGCAATGATTGGCGATTTTGAAAATTATCAGCATCAATCGACCAAGAATATACAATTCATCCCCAGAATAACAGATAAATCGTTATTGAATATTGAGTATGCCAAGAGTCATTTTGTGATGTTAACATCGAGTTTCGAGGGTTTCCCGATGGTTTTATTAGAAGGAATGGCTTTAGGTAATATCCCCATAATAACTAATGTCGGAGAAGTTGCAGGTCAGATCAATGAGTCAACCAATACTGGATTTATTATAGAGAACTATACAGATGAGGATCGTCTCGTTGAGGACTTTATCGGTAAGTTGCTGTTTATTGCAAACCATAGGGAATTGTTACCTACTATTTCTCAGAATGTGATTGAGATTGTAAAAAATAACTTTAATTATGAATTATTTAAAAAGAACTACAGAAATCTGCTATTAGCGGATATTCCCAGTGCCCAATAATTTCTTTTATCATGAGTTCACAACACCCTTTGGTAACTGTCTTAATGGCCGCATATAATGCAGAGAAACACATCGCATCGGCAATACAAAGCATTTTGCAACAGACATATCCTAACTTTGAACTTCTGATCATCGAAGACTGTTCGACAGACAATACTTTGGATGAAATTAAAAAATTTAAAGATAGCAGAATTAAGTTACTACAAAATGTATGTAATCAAGGTGTTGTTATCACCAGAAACAGAGCATTAACAGAGGCTAATGGAGCATTTATTGCTGTTATGGACAGCGATGATATTGCCGTTCCAGATCGGATCGAATGCTTATTAAACGAATTTGAAGCCCACCCAGAGTATGCCCTAATAGGTGGTCATGCACACGTCATAGACCACTACGGAATACCGACGGGGCAACAATTTATGGTTGAAACAGATCCTAGCTTGCTCCGGTATCGTCTACTTTTGGGAAACAATTTCACTCATTCTTCGATCATGATGAGAACTGAAGTATTTAGAGAATTTAATGGATATCGCACTCCCCTTGCTGAGGATTATGATTTATTTTTGAGAATTTCAACAAAATACCCTGTCGGCAACCTCGACAAAGTCCTACTTTTTTATCGTGACCATACTTCGGGAATATCAAAGAAATATGCACAGGAACTCGAAAATCAAGTCTTACCAATAAAAGAAAATATTCTACGCAGTCTCCGCCTGCCTGCTGACATTAGCTACCAAAAAATGATCACTCATCCCCTCAATTGGGACGAAGTCAATATCGCCGCATATAAGAAACTCCATGCTGACCTGCTCGATCGAATCTATGCG
>NZ_JBEBVH010000358.1:0-3373 GCF_040392825.1 Pseudopedobacter sp. | reverse complement strand
ACTCTCTAATTACAGAAATATAGCAGGAATTGATTGGCAGGACGAGATTTTTAAAAACAGTCCTGTACAAATACATAATATAGCTATCAGAGGGGGAGATAAGGATACCAAATATTCGATTTCGGGGTCATTGTTTGACCAAAATGGAATAATTATAAATTCTGGAGCCAAAAGATATCAGGGGCGAGCAGCGTTAGACCAAACAATTAGCAAGAAAATAAAAGTTGGCCTAACCATTAACTATGGCTATTATGGCAAAAATGGATATGCTATTAATGGTGAGGATGTATCAAATTCTACTAATTATGGTATATTCAGAGCTTGGGGTGCAAGACCTGTTTCTGGTGAATCCAATTTAAACCTGATGGATTACGCCATAGATCCTGATTATTCTTTAACATCACCTTTCCCTAAATATAATCCGGTTACATCCTTAGAAAACGAGGATAAAGAATTAGGTTCTTCGAACTTATTGACGAGCGCATATTTCGAGTGGGACATTCTTAAAAATTTAAAATTTCGTTCTATAGGTTCGGTAAATACAGACAGAGACAGGCTAGATATTTTCTATAACTCCCTAACACCAGGAGGTAATACTGCGTTGGTATCAAATGGTTCGTTCAGGTATTTAAAAAGCAGATATTTTACAAATGAGAATACATTAAACTATACCAATGTTTTTAATGGAGTACATGCTTTAGACGCGACAGCAGGCTTTTCTTATTATAATGGAATGCGTGAGTTGTTTGGGTTTAGTGTTTCAAATTTGCCAAATGAGGATATCGGTAAGTACGGTTTAGATGAGGGGTTACCTTATGTGACAGAATCAAATATGTCTAAATATTCTTTCAGATCGTATTTTGGTAGATTAAACTACAATTTTAAGTCTAAATATTATTTGTCTGCGTCTTTAAGGGCAGAAGAGCTTCCTTTTACAAATAATACTTTTTCTTTTTCACCTTCAGTTTCATTAGCATGGAATATGATGGGAGAAGACTTTTTAAAATCTTCCAATATTGTTTCGACTTCAAAATTGCGATTGGGCTACGGCCAAATTCAAAGTTGGTTATATGAACCTTATAATTATTTAAGTGTTTTTGGAGCTAATGATGCGATCTTTAATGGACTGTTAGATCTTAATAACAGAAGAGAAACCACAGAACAATATAATCTGGGGTATGACTTAGGTCTTTTAAAAGATAAAGTGGCGTTAAGCCTTGATGTATATAGAAAAGATGCTGGTTCAGAAAATCCATACCTGGCTTCTGTCAGAAATGAAGGTTTAGAAGTTTCATTAAGTACTAATAATATCCAAACAGATAAGTTCAAATGGACTTCTCATTTTAATATAGCATTTAATAAAAGTAAGATTTTGTCTATTAACAATACAGATGCTATTTACTCTCAAATGGGAGTTAATTCTCCGTCCTCTCCTTTATACGTGAGCAAAGTTGGCTCTCCTGTGGGGATGTTTTATGGATATGTATTTGATGGCATCTATCAGGTGGAAAGTTTTGATTATGTAAATGGAGCATATACTTTAAAGGTAGGTGTGCCCGATAATGGTTCGCCAAGAACTGATATTCAGCCAGGGCATATTAGATATAAGGACTTAGATCACAATGGTATTATCAATGAGGACGACCAGACTATTATCGGAAGAAGTGCTCCAAAACATTTTGGCGGATTCTTAAATAACTTCAATTATAAGGCTTTTGATTTAAGTGTATTATTCCAATGGTCTTACGGAAACCAGATCTATAATGCCAATAGAATGTTATTCGAAGGAAATTATTTGAATTTAATGGGTTTAAACCAATATGCTTCTTATAATGACAGATGGACAGAAGAAAATCGTTCTAACGAGCTATTTAAAGTAGGAGGGCAAGGTCCTGCCGGAATGGAATCCAGCAGAGTATTGGAAGACGGTTCTTATTTAAGATTGAAAACAATTTCTGTTGGTTATAGTATTCCGAAGAGACATATCAAATCGTTATATCTTAGTCAATTAAATGTGCGTCTTTCTGCCCAGAACCTGTTTACTATAACAAAATATTCAGGTTTAGATCCGGAAGTGTCTTCGAGACATTCGGTTCTTACTCCGGGATTCGACTATGCAGCCTATCCTCAGGCAAGAACAATTTCATTGGGACTTCATGCTACTTTCTAATCTCCTAAACAGAAAATTATGTGTAAATATTATATAAAGCCCAGTTTGGCAAATCAAAATAGATTGAAGGCAGTGGTTAATTTAAAATTGATGTTTGGTTTACTGTTGGTATTTTCTCTTCAGCAAACAGAAAGCTACGCCAGTATTAATACGGTGTTTAGTGGTAATAAAATTATCAAAAATCAAAAGATCTATATTACCGGTAAGATAACAGACGAATCTGGTATTGCCCTACCGGGAGTGAATATTCAGGTAAAGGGAGGCGGAAGTAAAACAATATCAGACCAGAACGGAAACTATAGAATAGAGGTTGCCCAGTTAGGAGCTACCCTGATATACAGCTATCTGGGGTTTGCTACGCAGGAACATAAGACTACATCGGCAGTTAGGAATATTGTGATGAAGGAGGAAGCTCAAAATCTGGAAAGTGTAGTAGTAATAGGATATGGTGCCGTAAAAAAAGAAGATTTAACAGGTTCCGTAAGCCAGGTAAATATGACGGATTTATTGGAAGCTCCTGTAGGTTCTTTTGATGAAGCCTTGGCAGGTCGTGTAGCGGGTGTTCAGGTTTCGTCTTCCGATGGACAACCAGGAGGTGTTCCGGACATAGTTATCAGGGGAGCCGGGTCTTTAACACAAAGTACAACGCCTTTATATGTAATAGACGGTTTTCCAATAGAAGATCCTGATAATGCAGCGATTAATCCAGAAGAAATTGAATCAATGAACGTTTTAAAAGACGCTTCAGCGACAGCGATTTACGGATCCAGAGGTGCTAATGGTGTTATCATTATTCAAACAAAGAAAGGTAAGATAGGAAAGCCTGTTATTTCGGTTAACGCTTCACTTGGATTTAGTGAAGTACAGAAGACTATTAAAATGATGACTCCATGGGAGTTTGTGAATCTGCAAATGGAGATCAGTGCAACAAGAACTAAAGAGATTTATACCAGAGCAGATCTTTACCCGGGAAATCCAGACGATCCAAATGATCCGGCAGATCCACGATATGATCCAGAAGGAAGAACCCTTGAAGATTATAGAAATTTGCCTGGGATAGACTGGCAGGATTTAATGTTTAGAAAAGGATTAACCCAAAATCATAATATAGCTATCAGAGGCGGAAACAGGAATACAAAATATTCATTATCAGGGTCCGTATTCGCTGCGATTGGTATCTTGCTGGTTACGTGTTGCTGAGGT
>NZ_JBEBVH010000357.1:0-3375 GCF_040392825.1 Pseudopedobacter sp. | reverse complement strand
AACTGTTAAGCCCCCTGATCGCACAAACCTTCCTTCACTCTATGCCACCCCAGACCTATGGTTACCTACCATACTATGAAGCTATTAAGGATCAAACAGATAAAAATTACGAGCCAACTTTTGATAAACAAAAAGATATTTATCTGGATATTTTTGATAAACTGGAAGAGGCAAATACACTTTTAAGTGCCAATACTTCAATTAGCGCGACCAGCGATCCGGTTTTTGGTGGAAATATTACCAAATGGAGAAAATTTGGAAACTCATTATATTTAAGATTACTGCTTAGAGTATCGGGGAAAGCCGAAGTGCAGGAGCTTTGTAAACAGCGGATAAAAGATATTGTAGATAACAAAGCCTCTTCTTATCCTGTAATGGCAAATAATGACGACTCTGCCATATTGAGGTGGACAGGAATTGCGCCTTATATTTCCCCTTATTTTACTTTGCGGGCGGCAGATTTCAGACAACCTGCTATTTGCAGTTTCTTTATAGACAATCTTACAAGATGGAATGACCCACGCATTAATAATGGCACTTATGGGTTAAATGGTGTAAACCGTTGGGGTATTGCACCTTACGGAGGTCAGTTTGTAGGAGTACCAAGCGGTTACGAACAAGGAGGAGGAGAGGTAAGACTGTCCTATTTCTACTCTATAGATCAAACCGTTTCCGGAATTACACCTCCTGCCCGCAACCTGCAATCAGAACCTATGACGGGCATGATTATGAATTATGCAGAATTGCAGTTTATTCTTGCCGAAGCTGCGGTAAAGGGATGGATAAACGGATCTCCGGAAGTCTTTTATAAACAAGGCATAAAGAACAGCATTACTTTATGGTTGCCAAGCTGGTCAGAAGATATAGATACTTATATCATTAATGCAGACATTCCCTGGGTAGACACCCAAACAGAGACTGAAAAGATGGAGAAAATCCATTTACAAAAATACTATTCGTTATTTCTTGTAGACTTTCAACAATGGTTTGAATACCGAAGAACGGGGCATCCTGTATTACCTAAAGGCAACGGATTGAAGAATAATAAAGTGATGCCGGCAAGATTAAACTATCCGGTTTATGTACAATCTACGAACCCTACCAGTTACAAACAGGCAATTTCAAGTCAGGGGCCAGATGTAATATCTACCGAAGTATGGTGGCAGAGGCCATAATGTTAAATAGTTGACTAATTAAAGATCATTAAGATGAAAAAAACGATATTTTATTTACAACTCTTTATTTGTCTCAACATACTTTTTGGAGGATGTAAAGACGGTAACTATCCGGGAGCAACAGTTAGTCCCTATATCTCTATTTTTGATTTAAGAAACCTGTATAAAGGCGAAGATGTTAAGCTCTCTGCAGACAATATGTATGGTTCATCAAAAATTACAGGTATTGTTGTTTCTGATCATTCGGGACATAATTTACCCGAAGGCCTGTTAGTTTTACAGGACAAAAGGCGCTTATCCCAGTTAAGAGGAATAAGTCTGGCCATAGGCGCAGATGCTGTAAACTATATTCCCGGCGACTCAATCATAGTCGACCTTAACGGCGGAATACTGAAACGCGTTAATGGAATTTTGCAGGTTACAGATATCCAGGATGAATCTATAACTAAAATTTCTTCTTATAATGTCATTCCGGTTAATCGGGTAAACAGCAACGTTATTATAGCCAATCCCGATAATTATGAAAGTACACTGGTTGCAATTGTTAAGGGTGGTTTTGATCCTTTACCTGCACCAACAGATATATTCTCGGGTAATAAGACCTTAAATGACGGTTTTGGTAAAATTAGTCTGCATACAGAATCTACAGCAACATTTGCCAATAATCTGTTACCCGGATTAGGAAATTTCTATGGAATAATTTTCAATAATTATGACAACAATGGCAAACTTACTCCACAGCAACGTTTGCGAACAGCAGACGACCTTGTTGTGTTAAGTTCAGACATAAAAGCATGTCCGGTTATTATTACAGGTTTTATGAATGACGCGTCTAATGCAGTACATGTTACAGATGCCAATTATGAATATGTGCAGCTAATGGCCACACGAGATATAGATTTCTCTCAAACACCATTCTCTTTGGTTACCAGCACCAACGCTACAAATTCAACACCCACAGGATATCCGGCAAATGGTTGGGCTACAGGAGATTTAAGGACGTATAAATTCAACCTTACATCAGGTTTTGCTGCAAAAGGTACATTCTTTTATGTGGGCGGATCGTCAAAATTAATCAATGGCAGAGGCTCCGACGCGAGTATGAGCAACGCCAACTGGATACGGTCTTTTGATTACAGCACTACTAATGGTGATGGATTTGGAACCAAAACAACCAATGTAATGTCAAACGGGGGTGCCGCGTTTGGGATAGCTGTGTTTGAAGGTACAAGTGTAACAACAAATTCCGAACCTGTAGACGTCGTTTGGGTAGGAAGCAGCGGTAATATTTATACAGCCGGCCCACCAGCTCGTGGCTATCGTATCACAAATACAGATTATTATGATGAGATAGACCCGATAACATTAGCCGAACAGCCTTTTTTCAGGTCAGGTGTCAATATGCAGAGCTTTGCATATACAACTGCCGGTATTGGAGCATTTAACATGCTGGGTGGTACATATAATCCTGTTTTAGGCAGGTGGACCAAGGCTAGGGAGCAGACATTTGTAGTATTAGGACTAAACTCTACACTTCAAAATATCGAAACAGGGAAAATAACAGTTTTAGAGGAATAAAGCTATCTAAAGGTAAGTTTTATGAAAATTAACGCATCAATTTTGATGGTCCTGGTAGTGCTATGCACTATTTTTAAGGCAAGTAGCCAGCATAAATCGCTCAAAATAGTATCATATAACATTTTTGACAGTTTCAGAGGTGACTCTTCGATTAAGAAACTGTTTATCGAGCTTGCAGGACAAGAACAGCCGGATATCATCGCTTTACAGGAAGTAAAAGGATATACCGAACAAAGCCTTAACGTGTTTGCAAAAAGTTTGGGAATGCAATACAGCGCATTGCAAAGAGAAAGAGGGCACTCTGTAGCTTTAATTTCCAGATATCCCATTTCCAATGTGAAGAAAGTAACCAAAAACATGTTTCATGGATATATATACGCCAATATTCTGGATTATCACCTAGTAGTAGCGCATTTAGCACCATTCACATATATGGAGCGAAATATGGAAATGGATAGTTTAATAGCTTTTCTAAATACACTGCAAAAAGAAGATAAGGTGCTGGTGATGGGCGATTTAAATGCAATGTCTCCGGCAGATAAAAAGAGCTATGGCACCGATAAGATAGTCATGATGGAGACTACAGAAGCCAAAAATGCACATATCCGCAATTTAAATAATG
>NZ_JBEBVH010000356.1:0-3377 GCF_040392825.1 Pseudopedobacter sp. | reverse complement strand
AATAAACGTTCAGCATAAGCAACAATACGCATACTCCATTGCATCATCTTTTTTTGCTCTACCGGATAGCCCCCTCTTTCAGATAAACCACCAATAACTTCATCATTGGCCAATACAGTTCCGAGCGCTGCACACCAATTCACAGAACTTTCTCTTAGATAAGCAAGTCGATACTTCAACAATTCACGTTGCTTTTCTTCTTCTGTAAAATCATTCCATTCCTCAGGAGAGAACTCTCTTACATCCTCATCAGAAACAGCGTAAATACCGACACTCCCTTTTTCCTCAAAATGTTGAATAAGCTGATCGATAGGTTCGGCTTTATCACTTTCAAGATTATACCATGCATTAAATAGCTGCATAAATATCCATTGTGACCAATGGTAATAATCAGGATCGCTGGTACGTACCTCACGGCTCCAATCAAAAGAAAAACCTATTTTATCAAGTTGAACACGGTAGCGATTTATATTTTCCTCTGTAGTTATTGCCGGATGCTGACCTGTTTGAATAGCATATTGTTCTGCCGGCAAACCAAAAGAATCAAAACCCATTGGATGCAATACGTTGAATCCTTTTAACCGTTTATAGCGTGCATAAATATCTGAGGCAATATATCCAAGTGGATGACCAACATGCAACCCGGCACCCGAAGGATAAGGAAACATATCCAAAACATAATATTTTGGTTTTTCCGACGTATTATTTACTTTATAAGTTTGGTTGGCCGCCCAAAATTTTTGCCATCTTCGTTCTATTTCCTTAAATTGGTAATCCATTTTATTGCGTTTTCAAGCTTAATGGCAAAAATAGAATTTTTTTACGGCATTGGGAGTTTTTGAATAAGGATAGTCCTTTTCTCACATCATTTAGTTAATTTCGCACTTTAATACTTGGACATGGAAGAATTTGAAGTAAGTACAACCTCCAGAAAAACAAAATCAGTATATATCTCTACGGTAATAAGTATTGCTTTGGTGCTATTAATGACTGGTTTGTTAGGTTTAATCCTGGTTCACGCAAAAAATCTTTCCAATTACGTTAAAGAAAACATCGTTCTAAACATCATCTTGGATGGAGATGCTAAAGAAGCGGAAGTGCTGAATTTTCAAAAAGAAATCAATGCAGATAAATATGTGCTCAAAACACAATATATAAGCAAAGAACTTGCCGCCAGAAACTTACAACAAGATCTAGGAGAAGATTTCGTTGAATTTTTAGGTTATAATCCTTTACTATCCTCTATTGATGTATATCTAAAAGCTGAATATGCAAACAAAGACAGTATTGATGTTTTCACCAAACAGATTACAGAAAATAAAATGGTTAACGAGGTTGTATATCAAGAATCTTTAATTGATATGGTCAATCAAAATATCCGTATAATAGGATTGATTATTCTTGGATTCGCATTTATACTATTAATTATTGCAGTTGCATTAATTAACAATACAATTCGTCTGGCAATCTATTCTCAACGCTTTCTGATCAAAAGTATGCAGATGGTGGGAGCAACCAAAGGTTTTATTCGAAAACCATTTATCGGTTATGGCTTAGTCCATGGCCTTTTAGGTGCACTCATCGCCATCATTATGCTAATGCTTTTACTGTACTTCGGACAAGAACAAATTCCTGAATTAGTAATCCTGAGAAATTACTATGAATTTGCTTTGATCTTCCTTGGCGTTATCATCCTCGGAATACTAATGTCTGGCCTTAGTACTTACTTTGCAGTGTCAAAATATCTAAGATTAAGAATGAACGATTTATACCGTTAAAATGGCTCAAAAAACGAAAGAAACCACCCAAAAAAACCAATCATCAGGAATGGTATTTGGCAAAATAAATTACCAGTTTATGCTGGCCAGTATATTAGTAGTTGCCCTAGGATTTTTTCTAATGTCGGGAACTACAGATATTTATAGTTTTACAAAAATAACCCTAGCACCCATTGTTGTTATTATTGGATTCGCATTAGGATTTGTTTCTATCCTGATCAGACCAAAACGTAATTAAGCTATGACTTTATTTGAGACGTTAGTCTTAGCTATTATTGAAGGCCTAACAGAATTCTTACCGGTTTCATCAACCGGGCATATGATTATAGCGACCTCCTTATTGGGCATGGAATCCTCGGCTTTTGTAAAGTTATTTACTGTAGCTATCCAACTGGGTACTATTCTCTCTGTTGTTGTTCTTTATTTTAAACGTTTTTTCAGATCAATCAATTTCTATTATAAGCTATTGGTAGCTTTTATACCTGCCGCAATTTTTGGTTTGGTCTTTAGCGACCTGATTGATGATATGCTTGAGAGTCCCATGACCGTTGCAATATCCCTGGTTATTGGAGGGGTTGTTTTATTATTTGTTGATAAATGGTTTAATAATGCTGAAATTAACGACTCCGATGAGATTAGTTATGCAACAGCCCTAAAGATTGGCTTGTATCAGTGTTTAGCGATGATTCCAGGAACTTCCCGCTCAGGCGCAAGCATTGTTGGGGGGATGTCTCAAAAGCTAAGTAGAAAAGCTGCAGCCGAATTTTCATTTTTCCTGGCAGTACCCACTATGTTTGGAGCAACCGTTAAAAAGCTGATCGATTTCTATAAAGGTGGTGATACACTCACTTCTCATGAAGTAGGAATGTTGTTTGTAGGAAACGTAGTTGGCTTCATTGTTGCCATTATTGCAATCAGGTCCTTTATTGGCTTTCTCACTAAAAACGGATTCCAACTCTTCGGCTGGTACCGTATTATAGTTGGAGCAGTCATTATAATATTATTGCTGAGTGGGCAGAGTTTAAGTATGGTGTAATGAATCAAGTTGAAAATATAAGTTTTCCAACCTTTAATTTTGAAGAAGGAGAGGTTTTATTAATTGATAAGCCACTACGTTGGACTAGCTTTGATGTAGTTGGAAAGATAAGAAACTCCATAAAACCCCTTAAAGTTAAAGTAGGTCATGCCGGAACATTAGATCCATTAGCAAGTGGCTTACTAATTCTTTGTACTGGAAAAAAAACAAAGATCATTGATCAATTTCAAGCTCAGGAGAAAGAATATACAGGAACTATCCATTTAGGAGCAACCACCCCTTCTTATGATTTAGAAACCGAAATAGATCAGGAATTTGATATTAGCCACATAACTCCAGAACAGATTATAAAAGCTACTCAGCAATTCACGGGCGAGATCAGTCAATTTCCTCCACCCCATTCTGCTATAAAGATTGATGGTGAACGTCTTTATGAAAAGGCTCGCAGAGGAGAAGTTGTTGAACAAAGACCTAGATTAGTTAATATCACTACCTTTGAAATAACTGCTATAAATATGCCTGAGATAAGCTTTCGGGTTGTTTGTAGTAAAGGAACTTATATA
>NZ_JBEBVH010000355.1:0-3395 GCF_040392825.1 Pseudopedobacter sp. | reverse complement strand
AACTATCTCCCAATGGCATGTATCTGGCGGTAGGCGGTTATGCTAAAAATGTGGGGGAATCCAGAACAATTGCTTTAAATGGAACGGGCGATCTGGCAAAAGTACAGATTTATGGAAGTACCGGCGTTAATACTGTATTAAAGTCGTATACGCTGCCGGCAGGCATATTTTCCTATGGAAATTCTACAGTAGCAGGAAATGTTACCAACTCGAGGTTTACCGGAACGGTAGCTTTGAATGATGGCACCGGATTGTATGCAGGAGGCGGATCAACAAATACAACTTATGGAGGAACGTTCTACATTAATAATAACGCAACAACTGGAAATGCAGATGTCTTTAATCAAATACAAACTACGCAAAGTAATCTGCGCGTTCCGGGCATATTTAATGGTCAGTTATATACGTCTGCCAACGCGGCAGCTTTGGGCGATGCGGCTGCTATACGTTTGGGTATTTTTTCTGAGCCATTCCCAACAGAAGCTAATTCGGCAACAATAAGTAATCTCCCCGGAGCAGATTTTTCCATTCCAATAGCATCTGGTGGTGTACCAATAAATATTTGCCAGTTTGTATTTTATGATGCTGACGCCAGTATTGCAGGAGCCGATGTTGTTTTTGTAACAGATGATGGTTCAACCGCAGGACATAAAGGAGGAATAAAAAAATATGTAAAAAATGCTTCGGGAAACTGGGAATTAAAATACGAAGTGTATACCGGTTCAGGGGTAAATGATGTGAATAATTATAAATTCAGGGGGTTGGTAGGGCAAATAAATTCGCAAAACAACGTCACTCTTTATGCAACGGCTTATGACCCCCAGGCGAATCTGTCAAAAGTTCTTAAACTTACCGATACCGATATTTACACATCCATTACAACTCCCGCTATCACGACACTGATTACCGCACCGTCATCAAATTACATTTTCAAAGGTATTTCTTTTACGCCGGGATCAACACTGCCGCTAAAACTAACCTCTTTTGATGTTAGCAGAAAGCTGTCAGAAATATTATTGAGCTGGACAACAGAATCGGAGTTTAATACTAAGGAATTTGAGGTACAAAGAAGCGCAGATGGAAGTAACTTTGAAACCGTTAGAATAATAGAAACGGTAAATAAACCCGGGAAAAACAGTTATTCTGTAATAGATAAAGCAGTATCTGCCGAAGCAATATATTACAGATTAAAAATGGTTGATCTTGACGGAACATTTTCTTATAGTGATGTTAAAGCAGTTAGAGGTTTAGAAAGTGTATTTGATATTTATCCAAATCCGGTCAAAACAAAATTGACAATTAAGCATGGGAAAGTGCTTGAACCACAAAGGTTTCAAGTAGTTGATATAAATGGTAAGACAGCTTTAACCATTCACGTTTCCTTAAATACAACATATACGGAAGTCGATCTAAGCTCTCTGAAAAAAGGAGTTTATGTAATTCAATCTGAAATACATGGCCAAAGAGTCGAGAGGAAGATAATTAAAGAATAATTGGAAAATAAGATGAAAGCATTATATCCTCTTTGTTTATTTGTATTAAGTATAGTTTCATGTGTTAAGCCAACGGAAAAGCAATTGCCTAACATTGTTATCGTTTATGTTGATGATTTAGGATATGGTGATTTAAGCTGTTATGGAGCTACAGAAGTGAAAACTCCAAATGTAGATCATTTAGCAAAAAATGGATTGCTGTTTACGGATGCGCATAGTTCTGCGGCTACCTGCACACCATCCCGTTACTCGCTGCTTACAGGTAAATATGCATTTAGAAATAATGCGGCTATTTTGCCGGGCGATGCTCCGTTGATTATCCGCCCCGATCAAACAACTATTGCAGATATGATGAAGGAAGCGGGTTATAAAACAGGTGTTATAGGAAAATGGCATTTAGGGCTGGGAGATGGCAAACCGGACTGGAATAAAGAAGAAAAGCCCGGACCCTCAGAAATAGGTTTCGACTATAGTTCCTTAATTCCGGCAACAGCAGACAGAGTGCCTACAGTATTTGTAGAAAATGGAAAAGTGGTAGGCTTAAAAGCTGACGATCCGATAGAAGTGAACTATGAGCGTAAAATAGGAAACGAACCGGACGGGCTTAACAATCCTGAATTGTTAAAGGTAAAAGCAGATACACAGCATAGCGGAACAATCGTCAATGGCATTAGTCGTATTGGCTATATGAGCGGAGGAAAAGAGGCATATTGGAAAGACGAAGATTTTGCAGATGTACTTCATCAGAAAGTAGAGCAGTTTATTGCTAAAGATAAAAAGCAACCATTTTTTCTGTATTATTCATTGCCAAGTATCCATGTTCCAAGGTCTCCTAACGCCAGATTTTCGGGAGTAACGAAAATGGGAGCCCGGGGAGATGATATTGTACAAATGGATTGGATAGTAGGAGAGCTAATAAAAACATTAGATAGGTACGGGCTCGGAGAAAATACTATTGTAATTTTTACAAGTGACAATGGTCCTGTTCTGGACGATGGTTATGAAGACCACGCTGCAGAACTGGTTGGAAGCCATAAACCTTCAGGGATATTTAAAGGAGGAAAATATAGCGCCTATGAAGGCGGAACGCGTGTACCAACAATAATATACTGGAAGGATAAAATAAAAGCAGCCAAATCAGAAGCACTAATTTCTCAGGTTGATTTATTTGCTTCAATAGCCCATTTACTTGGCCAGGAGAAGTATATTGAAAGACTCAGTTTGGACAGTCAGAATATGTTGCCCGCGCTATTGGGTGAATCCCGTCGGGGCCGAAATATAATGTTGGAAGAATCTTTCACCATGTCTTTGCGAAACCAGCACTGGAAATATATTGCCCCGGTAACCAAACGAGTTCCAGATTGGCTAGCAAATAAAGACGTCGCAACAGGCTTACAGAAAAATACTCAATTATATAATTTAAAGGACGACCCATCAGAAGAGCATAATCTGGCAGAAAAATTTCCGGATAAAGTGAAAGAGATGGAAATGCTTTTAGAGGAAGTTCTAAGAGATAAATAATCTGTTTTTCTGAAGAGTTATAACTGGATAGAAATAGTTTTCTATATTTTTAGAAAATCATTTCTATCTCCTAACTTTACCGGAAAAATCCTGTTATGCGCATAGAAGAACTCTATAGTATTTTTAAGCAACATCCGGTAATATCTACCGATACCAGAAAAATAAGTGAAGATTGTTTGTTCTTTGCCTTAAGAGGAGAAAACTTCGATGCTAATACTTTCGCATTACAAGCCCTAGAGCAAGGTGCGGCATTTGCAATTATAGACAAAAAAGATTTGCCTAAACATCCACAATTTATTTTTGTTGATAATGTTTTGCAAACCTTGCAGGAATTGGCAAATTATCATCGCAGAACATTAAACATACCTGTTGTCGGTTTAA
>NZ_JBEBVH010000354.1:0-3404 GCF_040392825.1 Pseudopedobacter sp. | reverse complement strand
GTTACGAATATAAGCGTAACCCTCGAGTTACACAAATTTTTATCTGGATTTTTTTTATAAACGCTTAGAAAGCTATTTCACACTTAAATAGTAAATAAAAGTCTCTCAAAGACTACATATCGCACCAATAGTTTTCGTTTAACCATTACATCTTCTAGTTCGGTTGGATAACTTCGAACCAAAGTATAATGGAATGTATCTACTTTAACAAAAAATAACGACAATGAACAACTCAAATACCTTAAATTTACGGAAACAGTCCTAATTATCCGATGTCTGAAATAAATACCTTAGCTGCTTTCTATGCCTTTTCAAGTGGAGCATTATGGCTATTAGGGTCCCTTCTTTTTATGGGGTTCGATAAAGTGAATATCCAAGCCAATCGATGGCTTGGCGCATTCTATTATATTCTTGCATGCACTTTTACACAGCTTTTCCTGGAAGGCTTTGGAATTGGAGGAAGTTTCCTTATCCATCTACTCGAACTACCTAGATGGGCAATGCTCCCCTGCCTTTATATGGCAGTAAACAGTTACGTGTCTCCATCTTTGCCTAAAAAGAAATGGTTTTTCCATTTCGTTCCTTTTCTGCTTTTCCTTATATTTTCCCTGGTTTATTTAATGCCAAACCTATTTAATGAACAAAACGATCTATTGCCTTCGTGGATCGGGTTTATTGTTCGATACTTTTTCTTCATCCAGACGATTTATTACTGGATCCTCTGTTTCTCTTTGCTCCGTCGTCACCAAAAAAACTTAAAGATGGTGGCTTCGTTTACCGAAAAAATAGATCTTGAATGGCTAAGATATCTGTTGATTTCAGTATTATTCTTGATTTTCATTCGTATACTGAGTATATCCAATATTCAGGCAACTTATTTCTCTCCCATTCTATACTTTTTGGGGATAATTCTTTTGGCATATTCAACACTAACTCAAAAATCAATTTATGCTATTGAAACATATCATCCAGCTGAAAAAGACGAAATAGCACCCAAAAAAGCACTAAATGAACGACTTACGCCTGAACAAGTTGAAGGACTCAAATATATAGTGATGCGAAAAACAGTCGATGAAAAACTATATCTTGATCCAAGCCTAACACTTTCAGCACTTTCAGATAAAATAGGCATCAACACACATGAACTATCCTACGTCCTTAACAATGGAGTCGGCAAGAATTTTTATCAGTTTATAAATGAGTTGCGAACAGAGGAAGCAAAGTCACTTCTATTATCGGAAGATACCAAGCATTTAGATATGTTCGGTGTTGCTATCAGAGCCGGCTTCAACTCCAAAACTACATTTTATACCACCTTTAAAAAAGCAACTAAGCTCACTCCTAAAGAATACATTAAAGCAAATTCGGAAGCTCATTAACCGCATTCTGTTCATTTGCATCCATCCGAACTTCTTCTAATCGCTAAAGGGTTATCATTGCATAAAAAAAGATAATTATGAAAACAATGAACTCATTTAAGTCAGCAATCGCCCCAAAGATCCGTGTGGTCATCAGCGGCATTTTATTCGGAAGCGCAATTATTTCAATGAACTGTTTTGTACAAACACCCGCCCTTGCAGGTGTTATTGCACAAGGAGATAGCCAGCAATCTAAAACTGTACCTCTCGAAATGTTCGTAGGACATTATCAGCTTCCCGATAATGCATCTTTTATTCAATTTGAGCTAAAAGACAATGTGCTTTTTGCCCAATGGAATAACAAAGAATATCAGCTTATCCAAATCAATGAAACAAACTTTGAATCAAAAGAAGAAGGTCACAAAGTCGAATTCCTAAAAGACAGTTCTGGTCAGTTTACTTCTGCTAAGATATTGGATAAAATAGTAACGGTAAAAGTCGAATTTGATCCCAAAATAGTCAAACCGCTATCTGCAGCACAACTTAAAGGTCTTGAAGGAACTTATAGTTTAAAAAACAATAGCTTTAAGATCGATATCCGATCTTCAGCAAACGGATTGATATTAAAACAGCTATGGGACAATAAAGAAATTGCTTTTACGCCCAGATCGGAAACTTTTTTCCTGAATGAAGATGGTACTTTCCCTCTTACTTTTTTATTGAGCGATGGAGAAGCAACTCAGGTCACCTGTTTTGAAAAAGATGTTTGGCTAAAGTAAAGTAAGTTTTATCTTTTAGAAACCGGATAAAAGAGCCCAGCAATGACAGGCTAAAGCTTAAATTATCCGGTTTCTGCCTCGTTCTATAAGTTAGGAAGCGGCGGTTTATTTTATATGTATAATTGACAATAAAAAGGAATAATTTTAGTCGGCAATAAAAATCTCGATAGAATCTGCTTGCAAGCGCGTGTTAAGCCATGTTTTCAATTTCACTTGGTCTGCATTCAACAAAGGTTTTAGATCCGTCTTCAAAACAACCAAATAATAAGGAGTTGCTATTGAGTCCTTAAAAAACAGCTGCTCTCCAACAGAGCAGGCAATTACTTGAGGAAAAAAAGCTTCGATTTCCTTTAAAAGAACTTTACCTAATTCTCGGTTCTTCTCAATACTATCTAATTTTAATTGATTGTTTGCCAAATCTAACCTCAGGCGGTTTAGTTCAGAAAGCGTTTTATCTTGTGTCGAAGTCTTAAGTTCCGTATCATTAATTTTAAACCCTTGCTGTATAGCCAGATCGGTTCCTTCCAAGCCATAAAAGGGCAGTTTACTTTTTAATTTTTCCTTTTCAACTTCTGTAATAGCCTTACCGCCATAAGTCAATGATATTTTTTTAGCGGCAGCATTAATCTTTGATTGAAGCAGGTAGTCGCCTTCAATGAAGGTCTCGTTATTGATAAAAGAAGTGGCGTTTTGGTTATAGTTTTCCTGCTGTACCATAATATAACCAAAATAAATACTGGGAATCATGGTCATTAGAGCAATAAAGGTCACCCACCTGTTTGCTTTTATTTTTTGCCTCTCATCGGTATAAGTTATCATCGGAAATTTAAGAAGCCGAACTGTTATCAATGTGGCCGCTCCGATAAAAACTGTATTGATTGTAAACAAGTAAAACGCTCCCAAAAAAAAGCTCCAATTTGCCGTAGCGAGGCCATAACCCGCAGTACACAATGGTGGCATTAAAGCTGTAGCGATGGCAACTCCTGGGATGATGTTCCCTTTGACCTTACTCGACATTGCAACAATCCCAGCCAAACCTCCGAAAAGTGCTATCAGGACATCGTATATATTAGGCTGAGTTCTCGCCAAAAGTTCTGAATGAGCCTCGTTTATCGGAGTAACCAAAAAATAAAGGGTAGAAGTAATTAGCCCAGAGGCAACTGCAAAGACAAAATTAGAGGCTGCTTTTTTTAGCAGGAAAAAATCATAAGTAGCCAAACTGTAACCCATGCCAATAATCGGGCCCATTAGTGGTGATATTAACATG
>NZ_JBEBVH010000353.1:0-3417 GCF_040392825.1 Pseudopedobacter sp. | reverse complement strand
TCAGCGATCTTTATAAGCTTTCTAACAGCTTTTCCCTCCTTACCTTCGAAAACCAAATAATACATACCTTCGGTATAATCATGCAAAGAAACCTTCATCTCGGTAGACAAAGCAGGAATTTCTACTCTATTCAATTGCTGACCATTCCCATTAAACAAAGTCAAAGACTCAAAAGCTTGCGCAGCAAAGCTCACCATAACGTCATTCGCAGTTGGGTTCGGATAAACCACCAGATTAACACCAGCACCAAAGTCTACAGACTTAACACCCAAAACCGTCAGTGTGCCATTATAGTCCTGTTGCTCTAACCGGTAGTAATTTATACCACTAGCCGGATCCACATCTACAAAATCATATAACTGCGCTATATTCGAATGGCTCTTAGCAGGAACCTGCTGTAATTCAACAAAGTTAATCCCATCAACAGATCTGGAAATAATAAATTTGCGGTTATCTTTTTCTGATGCAGTTGTCCACTGCAATAAAACCCCATCAGAACGTTTATGCACAGTATAACTAAGCAATTCAACCGGAAGAGTACCCTGATATTCGTAAGCGCCCAAATCTATATTAGCTATCGACCTGTTATTGCCTTCAATATCTGCACTGCCATAACTGGCTGCATTGTACAAAGCATCATTTCCGGCATCAACTGCAGGGCTGTTTACAGATAATCTAAAATCAGCATTCGCTGCATCCGAAAACAACGGGTTAACAGTTAACAGATTCGATGGAGTTGAAGTAAAAACAAGCTGATAATCTGCATTTAAAATACTATTATTTAAAGTTGCACTAGCAGACGGAGTATTTTCAGAAACAATACAGTTTTGCCCAAGACCATCGGTCCATACAATACAATTATCCAGTGCTATGCTGCTGGCCGAATTTAATCGGATTAACTCGTTAGACGGATGATACAAAGTAGAATTTAGCAGCGTTACGCTAGACTCTTTATTGTAGATAGCTGCATTCACATTATTATAAAAAGCAGAATTAACCACTTTAATACTGGCTCCCGATAGAAGTCCAATAGCACTGCCACTACCTGTACCATTCCAATTCCCTTCGCTCTCATTTTGTCTGAACACACATTTGTTTACCGTAATCTCCCCTGACTTAAAAGCGCCAATTGCACCACCTATGCCACCATTTGGACCGCCTTGAGAATCATTGTTTGCGCTATTCCCTATAAATGTACTGTTACTGATAGTCGCTTTATAGATCTCGCTGTTAACATCATGGTTAAAAAAACCTATTGCACCACCCCTGTAGGCACTGCTGTTATTTTCAAATGTACAATTGTCAATAAGCAAAGTCTCTGTACCAAGAGCAAACGCATCGGCATAAATAGCACCACCGGATTGATAAGAGAAATTATCGATAAACTTACAGTTACGTATAGCTGGCGTATTGTTTAAATCAATATCATCAATAGTTATAAAAATCGCAGCTCCCGAATATCTGGGTACCATATTATTGTAAACACTTCCCAGATTGGCATTGCCCTCCCTAAATTCAATACCGTCAATCACCAGCGAATTGTTCAGGTTACCACCAACCGGCGTAGAGATATAAAGCAAATGATAGCAATTATCAGTATTCACACCAGCATTCCCTATATTTCCGTTGATAATGGTCGCGTTGATATTAAAATCTCTCTGACTAAAAACAGTCTCGCTACCGTTAAAACCACCATAAATTTTAATATTTTTCTTAATCACAAAAGCCTTGTCACGGTCTGTAGCCGTCGGACTGCCCGGATTCGGATCCGGAGCAATTAAAGTAGTCGGATAATATGTTCCCGCAGCCATCCAGATCTCATCTCCTGCTGCAGATACATCTATTATGGCCTGCAAATCGGCCGAAGCGTTGTTCCAGTCAGAACCATCAGAATTTCCGGAAGCAACAGCCTTCACATACCTGGTGGTTTGTGCAGAACCTATTGTCACAGAAATAAAGAAAAAAAGAATAGTAAGTAGTCTTTTCATAGAATTTTAAATTTAATTTCACAAAACTACTTTGTAAGCTGCCTGGCATTGTTACCATAAACGCATTTACATTTAACAAGAATGCATTATTTTTAATAACTTAGTTTTATATAAACCCTATATGGAAACACCAATACTCGTTAAGGAATTAAAAGACTACCCTTTCCACGAAGTAACCAGGCTAAACTGCGAAGATGACATGCTTAAATTCAAAGCCCCGGTTCTCGGAAACAGCAGCACAGCCATCATCCCCCTTATATCCGGAGTAACGCTGGTATACTATGCCGGCAAGCCCGAAAAAACCTACCAGATGCGCTACAGCCAGTATTATCAGAATAAGATACTTATCTGTCTTATGCTCTCGGGAAGGGCCACGCATAAACTTCAGGAAAGTATAGACGCCAGTGTAAAAAAGAACCAGTCATTCATATACGCTGTAGAAGAAGAAGAAAAGTTCTCTCTGGTAGAATACACCCAGGCAAAACCTTTCGAAATGGCCTCACTGGTTTTCGATAAAGAAGCTTTTGACTATTGTCTGGATAAGTTCTTCGATAAAAGCCATAAAAAAGAAAGAGAGACCTGTATAAAAGCCATTTATTCGGGCAAAGAGCCAGGCAACCTCTTAGATATCAGCAAAGAAGTCAACCTTATCGTTAAGCAAATTCTTAAATGCCGCCTGACTAAAAACTTCAGACGCGTTTATTTAGAATGTAAGATGTATGAATTGATGGCGCACTACTTCCAGTCTATCTGCAATATCCAGAACAAAGAAATTCATTTCTCTACAGAAGATATTCGTAAGCTGCAGGAAATCAAGCAGCAATTAAATACCTATAGTGGTACAGATATCTGTATAGATACCCTTTGTAAAACTCACGGACTAAACCGTTTTAAACTGGCTTCGGGTTTCCAGAGTCTCTTTAATATTTCGGTAATCAAATACTACAGACAACAGGTTCTTAAAAAAGCACTTAACGAGATCAAAGAAAATAACACTTCAATAACAGAAATCGCTTTAAAATACGGATACAATTCCCTGCAATCTTTCTCCCGGGCATTCTATAAAGAATTTAACCTCAGACCCAGTGACGCGTAAAAGTTGTAAGTTGTAGGTTATAAGTTGTAGGTTATAAGTTTTAAAGTTATTAGATTCAGGCAGGTCAATACCAATATGTCACCAGGACAGGCGGGTCTTACATCAACTTAGCCATTTCGACTGAAGTGAAACATAATGGAGGATTAAAAATCTCGCTATACTCGCGCAAGATGACACGAGAGGATGACTCTCCACTTTCTACCAACCAACTAGCAACCGAGAAAGGAAAACTTACTACTTACTACTTATTACTTACTACTTACTACTAACCAACTAAACAACTAATAAACTATCTTTGCCGAAATTTTAATACAGGCATAGTGATCAACGTAA
>NZ_JBEBVH010000352.1:0-3430 GCF_040392825.1 Pseudopedobacter sp. | reverse complement strand
TTTAAATTGGTTTTAAATTTTAATGAATCCATGATTTTAAATTTTTGCGTTTTTCAACCTTAAACTATTTAATACTACAGACACTGAACTTAGTGCCATTGCTGCTCCGGCAATCATCGGGTTTAATAAGAATCCGTTGATTGGGTAAAGTATTCCCGCAGCTAATGGAATACCTATTACGTTATAGATAAATGCCCAAAATAGATTTTGCTTAATGGCTGACACTGTCTTTCTGGATAGCTGGATGGCTTGCGGTACTTTCCTTAAATCTGAAGATAACAACGTTATTCCTGCCGTGTCTACAGCGATATCGGAACCTTTACCCATAGCGATAGAAATATCTGCCTGGGCTAAAGCCTGGGCGTCGTTGATACCATCGCCAACCATCGCTACCTTTTTCCCCTGCCGCTGCAGATTTTTCACAAAATCGGCTTTATCTCCGGGCATCTGTTCTGCATAGAAATGGTCTATTCCCACTTTTCTGGATACTTTCTCTGCTGTAGAATGTGTATCTCCGGTAAGCATATACACTTCTACACCTTCTTGATGCAGGTAATCTATTGCCTCTTTAGAACTTTCCTTAATTTTATCGGCGATAGCCAAAGCTGCTATCAACTTGTCAGAAGTAAAGAAGTAAATAATTGTACTTCCCAGTTCTTTCCACTCGGCAATTTGATTTTCATCAATACTTAGTCCGTATTCCTGAAGCAATTTTGCACTGCCGATATAATAATCTGTGCCATTGAAACCTGCCTTTGCCCCACGGCCAGTTAAGCTTTCAAACGCCTGAACGGTTACACCTTGTACTCCCCTGGCTTTAAGATGCTGAATAACCGCTTCGGCCAAAGGGTGTTCTGACGCTTTTTCTAAACTATACAGAATGGCCTGATTTTCTTTAGAATCGTCCAGCCACAGACTATCAATCACTTCGGGTTTTCCCTCGGTAATTGTACCGGTTTTATCCAAAATAATTGCGCTGACATCTTTTGCTACCTCCAGACTGCTGGCATCTTTTATCAGGATTCCCTGCTCTGCACCTTTACCGGTTCCCACCATAATGGCAGTTGGTGTAGCCAGTCCTAAGGCACAGGGACAGGCAATGACTAAAACAGTTACCATAGATAACAAAGCATAAGTTATGGCATTATCTACGCCGGAGATATACCATGCAACGAAACTGATCAGCGAGATTAATATCACTACCGGGACGAAAATACCTGCAATTTTATCGACCAATTTCTGAACCGGTGCTTTAGATCCCTGTGCTTCCTGTACCAATTTTAAAATTTGGGAAAGCAAGGTCTTATCTCCTACCTGCTGGGCCCTGAATTTGAAACTTCCTTTCTGATTGATTGTTCCTGCATAAACCTGAGCGCCTTTTTCCTTAGCTACCGCGACAGGCTCGCCACTTAACATAGACTCATCTACATAAGACTCGCCTTCTTCTATTTTACCGTCAACCGGTATTTTCTCTCCTGATTTGACTAAGATCAAATCCCCGACAAGAACCTCTGCTATAGGGATATTCAGTTCCTGGCTATCTCTTATCACTGTAAGCGTTTTAGGCTGCAGCCCCATGAGTTTTTTAATGGCTTCTGAAGTGCCATGTTTTGCTCTGGCTTCCAGAAGTCGGCCAAACATAATAAAGGTAATCACTACTGCTGCCGATTCGAAATATACATGGGCATGCAGCCCTCTATGGTGCCAATATTCTGGGTATAACGTATTGAAAACACTAAACAGCCAGGCGATACCTGTACTTAATGCGACCAGTGTATCCATATTGGCAGATCGATGTTTGAATTGCTTTAACGCATTGATAAAAAACTGACGACCGAAAACAAATAATACCGGCGTACTGAAAACCAACATGATTTCATTGGCATAAGGCATATCCATGAAGAACATCCCTATAACAAAAACGGGAAGCGTTAAAGCCAGTGCCCAGTAGAAATTACGTTTCAGCTTTTCGTATTCTTTCTGCCTCATCTGATCGGCTTCTTCAAAAGCATTTTCTTTTTCGATAATGATATCATATCCGGCCCCTATTAAAGCATCCTTCATGGCTTCGGGGTTTACCTTTTCTTTATCGTAAACGACTTGCAACTGTTGGTTGGCGTAATTAACAGAAGCCGTATCTACGCCTTCTAAAGACTTTACCTGATTTTCTACAGTTATGGCACATCCGGCACAGGACATACCAATTACCGGGAATATTTCTGATTTACTGTCTACCATAATTTTCGATTTAAATGATTAACAGTACAAAAATAAGCCCAACGGCAGCTTAAGATGTTATATAATTATGGTTAAGGTTTATATTATTTTATGGATTGGCTTTCTATCTGCTATCCCCAGATCTTTATATTGTTTGGGACTTAAGCCTGTCTCTTTTTTAAACTGAGCAGATAAATGGGCCACACTGCTAAAACCTAAATCGAAAGCCATTTCCTTCAGGCTTAACTGATTGTATTCCAACAGCTCTTTCACCTTTTCGATACGTTGCAGGATATAATATCTTTCTATGGTAATACCTTCTTTTGAGGAAAAGATGTTACTGAGCACCGAATATTCCTGATTGAGTTCTTTTGTTAAAACCTGCGACAGATTTTCCTTTAATGCCCCATTCTGGTGATGCACTATCTCTACAATAACAGACTTTATTTTATTCGCTGTCTGGGTATTTTTGTCTTCTAAAAGTTCAAATCCGCTTTCTTCCAGTTTTTGTTTTACTAACGGAATATCTATTTCACCTTCTATTGAAACTTCCCCTAATTTTATATCATGAATTTTATAATTCAAGCCTTCCAGATCTCTCTTTACGGAAGCGATACACCTGGGGCAAACCATATTTTTGATATAAATTTTACTTAGCATATTTTATAAAGTCTAAAGTAAAAATTCAAAAGTAAAAAACGCAAATCACTCATTTTACAAATAGTAATAAGCGGATATTGTGTAATTATGAATCAGACTTCATATAAAAGTGATGATTTTCCATTGAAAACACAAAAATCGAATAATGAGTTAACAAAACCATTACATATAGGTGACTTTATCGTGATAATTGATATCACTTTCCTCCCTATATTTGTAATGTCAAAACAGTAATTGTTTTTTCATAATTAAGTGAGTCATCATTTGATTTAGGTTTATAATTGGTTAGTTTAAGCTCCATTCTCCCCGTTTGGAGCTTATTCGTTTTATAAACAATCAGTTACGAGATAAACACACTCAAAATACCCATTAAATCTTTGTGAGGTTGAAATTTAAAATAGTGCTTTATTGGGCTATCTGAGTGGGGGTGAATTGGGTAGATTTATATTTGACTCACTTGTTGACTCACCTATAAATTACGTCTGTTTGTTACTTAAAAGCCTCTTCTAACTACTTATTGAGATGGAAGATAAAAATCCTTATCCATTAAATC
>NZ_JBEBVH010000351.1:0-3459 GCF_040392825.1 Pseudopedobacter sp. | reverse complement strand
AAAGGTGGCTTTTAAATTCTTCAGCAGTATTCGAAAAAATTCTTTGATATGTTAATGAAAAACTTCCGTTCTGGTTAAGTTGTACGATATGTGGCTCTATTAAAAAACCTAAAAAATCGTGTTTGGCTAACGAATATACTAATTGATAAGGCTTCTTGCTGTCTACTCTTAACATCTAAAAAAAATTTTTAGAAGTTAAAAGTTTAAAAAGCGCTAAAGTAACAATAAAAACGATCAAATCGCTTTTCAAGCCAGAAAATATAATCGACCAAATGTCATAAATCTAAATATTCTAAGTTTTATTGTCTTAAATAATATAAATCAGGATAAAAATTACTATAATTATTTAAAATAAATTCCATAAGATAAATCTAAGTCTAATAGCCGTTAAAATTTTATTTATAAATGAAAAGACATCGCCTTTTGCTCTTACTAATAGCTTTTTTAAGCGCTTTAAATGTTTTCTCTGCACCTAAGGTCGAGAAGAAAGAAAAACCAGAGTGGGTAATAGATGTAAAAGATTCTGAAAAGAAGATTCCCTCGAAATCGATAAAAGAAGGTTATTATTATAAGCTTTTCGATAATCAGATTCATGTACAATCAGAAGCAGACTACAATCATTTTATTTTTGACATAGCCTCTAAAGTTGGTGTGCAGCAAGCTTCAAATATTTCGGTGACTTTTATTCCGGATTATCAAAAGCTTATTTTTCACGATATTACTGTTTGGAGAGCGGGGAAACCTATCAATAAACTAAAATTAAGTGAAATTAAAGTCCTGCCAACAGAAAACGAACTATCCAGTTTTTTATATCATGGAACTTATTATGCGCATATAATATTGGATGATATTAGAGTAGGAGACAGGATTGAATATTCCTATACTCTAAAAGGTAGGAATCCGGTATTTTCAGGTAAATACAGCGAAAGTCTTTTTTTCAATGAATTTGTACCTATAGCCCATTTGTATAAAAGGCTGATAGTTGATAAAAATCGCAAACTTAATTTTAAAAATTTTGGGAATATCCCAAAAGTCAAAAACAGTGCAGATAACCAATATCAATATTATGAGTGGGAATCTTTTTCTGTTCCGGCGGTAGAAGCAGAAGAGAGAATGCCTGCCTGGGAGAGCGTTTATTCGCGGGTAGAAATTTCGGAATATCAAACGTGGGAAGAAGTTGTTAACTGGGCGATGGCTCTTAATCCTGTTAAAGAAGTAAATTCTGGCACATTAGGAGAGAAGGTAAAAGAACTGAAACAAATACATCGGGGCTATCATAAAGAAGGGTACATAGAAGATGCCATTCGATTGGTTCAGGACGATATTCGTTATATGGGAGTTGAAATTGGTGTTTATTCCCATAAGGCAAATTCTCCGGAAAAAGTCTTCAGCCAAAGATATGGCGACTGTAAAGATAAGTCTGTGTTATTAGCCAGCATTCTTAAAAGCGGAGGTATTAATGCCAGTCTGGCTCTTGTAAATAGCAGAACGGGAAGTGTTCTTAATGAAAGTCTTATTTCGCCCTTACGGTTCGATCATATGATCGTCTATATTAATCACAAAGGAAGATCTTATTTTATAGATCCTACGATATCTTATCAGAGAGGAGGGCTTTATAGTCTTTATTGTCCTAAATACTATAAGGCATTGGTACTTTCTGCTGGTCAGAAAAAATTAACAGATATTCCTCAGCAGCCTGTAGAATTAGGCAAAATAACGGTTGAGGAAAGTTTTTTTATGTATCCCAGAGGAGAGGGAGTAAGGCTTCAGGTTCGAAGTGTTTATTCTGGAAATCATGCTAATGACATGCGCTATCGGTTTGCATATAGTGGAGAAGAGGGAATGGAAAAGGAGTTTCTGGAATATTACAGAAAACTATATAATGAGGTTGAGCTATCAGATTCTATCAGTGTTTTTGATAATGAACAGAATAATACTTTTGAAATAATTGAAAATTATGACTTAAAAGATGTCTGGAAACCCGTAGATGAAAACGGCCAGAGACATGCGTTCTATTTTAGCGCAGCTCTGATTAGTGAAAATTTTGCTAAAGTAAATCCGCGTAGGAAATATGGGTTAGGATTAAATTATCCTTATGAGATAAAATATAATATTAATTTTCATATGTGGGCTCCCTGGTCTATAAAAAAGGAGCATTTCGATATAAAAAGAGCCGCATATGAATTTTCTTCCAATACTTTTTCTAAAGGAAATATCATATCTATAGAATATAATCTTAAAACTTCTAAAGACCATATTTTGGTTTCTGAACTGGCAGAATACAGGAAGGATATTCCTGAAATAGAAAAGCATATGGGGCTGGAATTATATTATTCAGGAAACGGGATTCCTGTTCTAACCAATGGTTTTGTCTTACTTTGCACCGTGGGATTTGCTTGTTTCTTTTTGCTGGCGTGTTTTTTATGCTACAGGCTATACATTAGACCTTCTGGTTATGTTATTTCAATTGAAGAGCAGAGTGCCTATCAAAATGAAAATCTGGGTTGGGTTTGGGGTTTAATGGCTATTGTTCCTGTATTTGCTATTTGTGAATTAATTGTGCTGGTAATAAACTATTTTTCCGCTATCAGTTATTTACGGGTGGGCCAATTAAATGGGCAAACTTTTTTACCCATGCTATTCCATCTCTTTAAGCCTCTTATAAATTTGTGCAATGTCTTTTTAGGAGTGTTACTGTTTCTGTTTTTAGTAAACAGAAGGACAGAAACGCTAAAATATGCCAATATTTGGGGCGTATTTAACATTTTAAGTCTTGGAATTTATTGGATAGATAAAGAATCTTCTTTGGAACAAGTGTCTTCTGAATTTAGAATATTGATGTTTTTAGGACTGGCGATATTAATCATGTGTCTGTATTGTTTCAAAACATCAGAAACTATTGATAGGATCTTTAAAATCCCTTATCCTTATGCTGATAAGAAAAAGAGCTATAAGCCATTAAAGCGTAAAATACCTAAAACTGCGGAATTGGAAAGGGAAGAAGAGGTATTATAAATGCAAAACATTTTTGAATATTTATCTTTCCAGCTATAGAAGGAAAGCTTTCTGCATGATTTTCTTTTAGAAGGATCTTGCTTGGACAGTGATAAGAAGCCAGACAGAGCAAATGCGAACAGCAGTAAACCATCTTTCTGCCCGAGCAGCGGTCTCTTGAGGACACCTTCTCCTCCAAAAGGGACTCCTTCGGAGCAGGGAGAAAGAAGAGTTGGCAATAACACAAGAAACAGGCAGTATGAACAATGGTTGCCTTATAAGTTTGCGTAGGGTCTTCTTTGCAGAAAGACCCTGCTGGACAATGACCAGAAGCTCAGACAGAGATAAAGCGAACAGCAGTGAGCCATCTCTCTGGCCGAGCAGCAGTCTCTCGAAGAGGCCCCCTGCGACAAAAGAGTGATTTCCCTTTAGCTTAATACCTATGCGAATATTTCTGGACGAGAT
>NZ_JBEBVH010000350.1:0-3472 GCF_040392825.1 Pseudopedobacter sp. | reverse complement strand
AAAAAAAAAATAATTTAACTGAGAATAATTTAAATAAATTGATATTTTTGCTTAAAATAACATTTTATGAAAAAAATTATTACGCTATTCCTGCTGTTTTCTACACTTTCCATCTTTGGAAATAATATTTCTTTAAAAAAACTGAATCAGGAAATAGAACTTTCAAAAAATTTAGGAAATCACGAGGCATGTATTAAATTAGTATGTAATTTTTTAGCACAGCCAAATATAACTTCGGCAGAAAAATATGAAGCCTACGTATTAAAATCGGCTATATATAGAAGACTATATAAATACGAACATGCACTGCATTTTCTTGACCTGGCTCTTAAAGAAGGTATTAAAGGAGATAACAGGGCTACTGCAGAACAGGAAATAAAGGCTGAAAGGTCATTTATCTACTTCGATAAGCAGGCATTCGATATGTCGGAAAAACTTACAAGCGAATTGGAGGCAACAGGCTACAGAAACCTTGAGCCAAAATACCTTTTATTTCTTTATACTCAGAAAGGGTATTTTCTATTAAAGAGAAAAGAGTATGCTGCGTCAGAAGAAATTCTAAACAAGGCATTCAATTTAAGTAAAAGACATTTTCCTAAAGAGTTGCCTATTATATTCGGAAAACAAATAGAACTATATCATCACACAGCAAATGTAGAGAAAAGGGATTTAACATACAAAGCCGGAATTCAGTCTGCAAGACAGGCACACAACATCAAATACGAATTCTATTTAGAGGAAGTAATGAAAAACGTATTCAGTAGCAGTAAAGACTATAAGAATGCCTTTTTTCACCAGCAAAAATGTGATTCACTGTTTTCTCTTTACAATTCCAATATAAACAGCAGTAAAGTGGAGCTCTTGGAACAGCAGTTGAAAACACAGGAATATAGTTATAGCTCGCAAAAAAAGCACTATATGCTGCTAACTATTGCTGTATTTGCATTGCTTTTATTATTACTTCTTTTTATAACCTATAAACTTTATAAAAATACCAAGCTTAAGAACAAGTTTATAACAGAGGAAAATGAGAGAATACAGAACGAGATAAAATACCACCTGCAAATTTCAGAACAAACACAATCTTCAAATAAAAACAAGCTAGATGGGTTTCATTTTACCGAACGCCAGCTGCAGATCATCGACTTACTAAAGAAAGGCAAAAGCAATAAGGAAATAGCAGCAGAGCTTTTTATTTCCGACAATACGGTTAAATACCATCTAAAAATTATTTACAACGTCCTAAACATAAAACAGCGCAACGAACTTTTAATTATGTATGCTTAATTTATAATGTTACTACGTTTAAATGAATAAAGGTGCTATTTACACACAATTCTAACTATTTCCCAGCTATAGCAAGTGTCCCAAACCAAAAAATTAATGCTATATCATAAATTACTGTACTTGTACTGATCCAGATATCTTAAAGTTAATTTTCAATTGCTGATCTATTGTGTAAGTAATTAATAAGTGTTCATCCATTTGGGTTTACTTTCGCACTCAATATTATATTGTTTGATAATTAATAATCTGTCGTAGCCTTTGGTTGTATATGCTTACCGCATTCAGTGAGCGTTAACATAAAACCTCACCCTACGGGTGTACAAGCACCCTCAAATTTTATTACTTAGGTAGTGATAAGCTCAATACCTGCTTTATCTGCTTTGTATTTGATCAAAGTCATCAGTTCATAATAATTCCAGTTACGCAAGACAAACTGTTCTTCTTTTGCTATTACTGTATTTTCCTGCATATCCATCAGAACAAGTGTTGCAGCCTGATGCTTTACACAAAAATCAATCAGCCTTCTGCTGTACTCATGTAGGCGGTTAGTTATATAATTAGCTTCTTTATCTTTAAATTTGGTTAAAGCTTTTAACTTTCGTTCCTTACCTTTCCCACTCCTGCAGTACGTTACCGCTAGTTGCGTTCGGGCATATGCTGCCTGAATTGCCAGCCTTCTGTGTAAAAACTCTTCCTTATTACCAATCTGCAACTTGTTCTTACCTATTTTCACGGAGATGGGATGCTCTAACGAAAGCGAAGCTTCTGCAACAACTTCAGGTTTCAGGTAGTGCTTATCTTTTGTGATTTCAAAAGCCGCCAGCCAAAAGATTTTCCCCTTATCAAGTTTTATCCGGGAAGTGCAAAGCTTCACTTCATCACTCATTAACTTTTGTAATAATTTGTGTTTATCGGTAAAATCATTTCCAAGATAGGTTTTAAACGGTATCGTAAACAGACGAAAACAGTAAGCCTTTTTATCTTCGTTATAATGTAGGCGTTTGAAACCTTCCGTTCCAAATAGGAAACCCGAATTAGGTTTAAAATTATCCAAAGAACGTGTACCGCTTGCATATTGCATATAGTTCTTTTTAAACTTGTTTTTCAGTTCATGGTTAAGATAATTTAGTATATTCGTGGGAATATCGCCTTTATAACGGTCACTAGCCACCCTGTACGTACAATTAGAGTGTGAGAACTGCAGAATTCCATCAACATTTTTTTTCTCGTCGACTAATTTATACTTGATTCCTTCAGAAAGATAAAAAAAATCTTTAATCATTGCCTGGACATACAGATGACTAATGATAAGGTTTGCTGCCCGCACGCACCTGTCCTGCCATGTGTACAGTTTCTGCCAGACTTCTTTTTTTTCCTCTGCTGTGGGCAGGTCAATCTTTATCTGTATTTTTCGGGTCAGTATAACTGTAGTCTTTTCCATAATTATCGTTTTAAATTGGCTGCATCTTATTTTGCTGATTAAATTTATAAGCTGTCATAAATTCTTCATGGACTTCCTTTTGTGAAAGGTTAAGTTCTTGGGCAATGGCTGTAAAAGAGCAATTCATTTCACACCGCAGTTTTAATACCTGCAATTGTCTTGGGCTTAATTCTACTACTTCATTACAGCCTGTCTTTTTATTTGTATTTAAAACTTTGTCTTTTCTAGTAACAATTCTTTTTATATCATCAATTGCCCGCTTTATCTCGTTAACGGTTTCAGTAGTGCCCATTCCCATAACCTGCCCTATACTCTTATACTGAAAACCATATTTTAAACATAGGTCGATTAAATGTCGCCTTTCCGGAGTTATAAGTGGTAAAGCACTGCTAACCAGATTGAACATTTTTTGTAGTGACTCGTGATCCTTCGTGTTTTCAGCTGCATCCTCAGGATCGTAACCCGCCAGATAATCTTGATAATTTTCATAACTTTCGAACGAGTGAACATTGGTCTTAAAAAACTTGTCCCTTGGTTTTGCATGGTGCGAATAACAACTTCTTTTCATGACAACCTTCAAAAACAACAGTATATGCAAAGGGTTTTCGATCTTTTCACGATAATCCCATAATTTTAAAAAAGTATCCTGTACCAGATTCTCAACAACAAAATCATCGTCAAGATACTGTCTGCCTACCCAAAAAATAAGTCTTCTGTATTGGGCATGAATATTTTCTAAAGCAG
>NZ_JBEBVH010000349.1:0-3474 GCF_040392825.1 Pseudopedobacter sp. | reverse complement strand
TTCCTTCAGCTGAAAAAGTAACCAAACCTGCCTCGCCGGCAGGCAGGAAAGCCGTCATCAATCCCGCTTGTGCCTTTCGCTCAACCTGCCTCACATAAAAAACATTAGCGCTTTATTTTTACTGGCAGTATTTTATTAAGCGTATTCGCAACTTCGAACGTAAAACCGTTTCGAGCCAAAGGCTTCCCTTCGGGACTATGAGGCTTGTTAGTGCTTTATGACTATTAGTGCACTGTTTTTTAATTTTTCCGACACTGGGGATTGAAGAATGTACTTCGGGTACATGTAGTGCTAGTTTGTACGTCCGTATTTGTACTGTACACCATCGGATGTTTTATATCGCCATTGTTTATTAGTCCTTCTCCTAGGGGAGAAGGTGCCCAAAGGGCGGATGAGGGTGTTGATGATTAACCTTCAATTTTATAATAAACAAAATCTCCGTCTGAAATACTTCTGACGGAGATTTTGCTCGTTACAGTCTGAATAACACAGTAACTTTTTATAAAGTTTCTTCTTTTATAGAATTGTAAGGCGTGTTTACCAAAGTTTCTCCGGATATATACCTGCTTCTATCAATTTATTGATATTGTCCTGAACAATAGGTTTGTCTTCTTTAAAGGTTACACCAAACCATTTCTCGTCTGTAGGAATAACTTTGAAAGAACCAATACCATTTTCTACAATATTATCTGCCACAGAAGGAATATAAAACTCTGCTTTCGGTTTGTCTGCATTTTTTTTGGCGAAATCTACAAACATATTTTCAATGATAGGAAATACTTCCGGAGTAAAACCCCAAAAATTCATAGATACCGGATTATCATGAGATAGTTGGAACCGTTCTCCATTCTCTTCATAAAAAACCTCACCATTTTCACCAAAAACTTTTGTTCTTTCTGTTATTTCCGTCAAGAACTGATTTTCATCGGTTTTGCAGACACCCCGGGAAACTGATCCGTTTTCTGATAAAGTATTACCTACTTTAAAACCAACAATAGCATATTGGTTTTCCTGAGCTTCGTGGTTTAAAAAATCTGCAATTTTCTGAAAAGCATCATGACCATAAAAATCATCAGCATTTATCACACAAAAAGGTTCTTTAATGCTGTTTTTCGCTTCTAAAACAGCATGTCCGGTACCCCATGGTTTTTCTCTGTAAATTTCTTCGTTAATCCCGTATTTGCTTAAATCAAAGTCCTGAAACACATAGCCTGTTTCTATTTTGCCATTTAATTTGGCGTCGAAAATAGCTTTGAAATTATCTTTAAATTCTTCTTTAATGATAAAAACTACTTTTCCAAACCCAGCTCTGATAGCGTCATATATAGAATAATCGATAATAGTTTCTCCGTTTGGTCCAAAGCCGTCAATTTGCTTCATGCTGCCATAACGGCTTGCCATGCCTGCGGCTAAGATCAAAAGTGTTGGTTTCTTCATTTATATTTTTTATAAATATGTATTAGCTTATAACGTAATACAGTAGATGGTTAAAATTCGCCCCAAAAGTAATGAAAAAAAATCCAATTAAAAGCCGAAAAAAGAGCCTGACTTTTTACTCGTTTTTTTGCCTGTAATCATACCAAATAAGCCCCTTACAATCTCACGGCCAATCTGTCTGGTAATGGTAGCATTCATCACTTTTTCGAATGTACTTTTCTCCACTCTGCCGTTACTCCTGGGGGCATTAGATTGTTTTTCGACTTCTTCAGCTGCTGCCGCAGCCTGGTCTGCTTTTAGTTTCTCGTCAATCTTTTGACTTAAAATTTCATATGCGCTGATTGGGTCTATAACCTCCTGATATTTTTTATACAGGTCTGAAGATTGCATTAAAGCTCTGCATTCTGCTTCAGGCATTGGCCCCATAACAGCTGTCGGCGGAATAAGATGTACTGCAGCTACTTCTGTAGGAATACCTTTGTCATTAAGTACAGTGATTAACGCTTCACCGGTACCCAAACTGGTTAAGACTTTGTCTATCTGGTAAAAGTCGGAAGCAGGGTAAGTCTTTACTGTTTTTCTTAATGCATCGACATCATTTGGAGTAAAAGCTCTTAGAGCATGTTGTACTCGGTTTCCCAGTTGCCCCAAAACAGACTCCGGAACATCCGTTGCAGCCTGGGTACAAAAGAAAAATCCAATTCCTTTAGACCTGATTAAACGAATAACCTGTTCTATCTGTTCCAGAAATGCTTTGCTGGAGTTTTTGAATAACAAATGGGCCTCGTCGAAGAAGAAAACTAATTTTGGCTTATCTACATCTCCAACCTCTGGCATGCTATAAAAAATTTCGGCCAGCAGACTCAATAAAAAAGTAGAATATAAAGATGGTTGATCCTGAACGTCGGAAATATTTAATAGACTAATTAGTCCCTTTCCGTCCACTTTCTGAAACAGATCTTCAATATCGAATGATTTCTCTCCGAATAACTGAGACAATCCCATCTGTTCTAATGCTACTATCTTTCTTAAAATAGTACCGGAAGTAGCAGAAGATATTTTTCCATAGGTGTCCTTAATCTCCTGAGCACCATTTCCTTCAGACAAATAACTTAGCAGTTTTTTTAGATCGTTAAAATCTACCAAAGCCATTTTATGATCGTCTGCATATTTGAAGATTGCAGATAAAACACCTGTTTGTGTATCGTTTAAATCCAGAATTTTACCGAGTAAAATTGGGCCAAATTCGGATATAGTTGCTCTCATTTGGGCGCCAAGTTTGCCAGATAGAGAATAGAGTTCTACAGGAAATCCTGTAGGCGTGAAAGCTATATTTAAGGCTTTTACACGCTCTTCGATATGTGAATTTGAAATTCCAGGTTGATTTAGGCCAGAGAGATCGCCTTTCACATCCAGCATAAACACAGGTACTCCTGCATTAGAAAGCTGTTCTGCTATTAATTGCAGTGTTCTTGTTTTTCCGGTTCCTGTAGCTCCGGCAATTAAACCATGCCTGTTCATCATCTTCAATGCCAGATTAACTTTTGCATCTGCACAGATGTTACCATCTAACATACCGGCACCCAGATAAATAAACTCCCCTTTAGGGCTGTAAGATTTTTGAATTCTATCTATGAAATCTTGTTGACTTGCCATGTTATAGTCTTTTAGGTAAATATAAAATTTTCTATTTTCTTATAAAGCTTTTTATCCAGTTATTCATTTCCCAAAACATATGCAGTACAGATTCCCGGGATTGGAAAAGATGTGCTTCGTTTGGAAATAATACCAATTTAGATGGAATGGCATTGGCTTTTAATGCAGAAAAATATCTTATGCTTTGTGCTGGCTGAGTCTCATAATACTCGTCTTCATTACCATGGAGTAGTAAAATTGGTGTTCTCAGACGATCTGCCAGATTAAAAGGTGACGCATTTTTATAAAAATTTCCGGCTTCCCAATAAGTTCTTTCTTCCTGTTTGAATCCGAAAGGTGTAAGGAAGGTGTCATAGAAACCATTTAAGCCAATTCCGGTAG
>NZ_JBEBVH010000348.1:0-3483 GCF_040392825.1 Pseudopedobacter sp. | reverse complement strand
GAAAAGAGCTTCGATAATCCGAAGCTCTTTTCCCTGCTTTTTTCATAGATAGATTAAGAATATCTATGTAAGCACTAATATTGTGCCAAAATTATTTACTTTTTTAATCCAACTTTGTGTCCAGGACCTGAGTAATATAAAATTAAAAGGTAACAAGGTAAAGCAATCCAGTAAGCAGCATGCGAGCCTACGGAATGCGCTATTTGACCATATAAAAGAGGTATAACCGCACCACCTGCAATTCCCATAACCAATAGCCCCGAAGCAGCACTCGTAAATCTACCCACGCCTTTTAAAGCAAGAGGCCAGATAGCAGGCCATATTAAAGAGTTAGCCAAACCTAATAATGCTACAAAAAGCAAAGAAGTCATTCCGCTGGTAAAAACGATTCCCAAAGTAAAAGCAATTCCCAAAATAGCACATATTCTAAGTGCTTTGTCTTGCTGTAAATATTTAGGAATGGTAATAATGCCTATGATATAGCCAACAACCATTGCCACCATTGTAAATCCGGTAAAGAATTTAGCATCATCTAAAGAAATGCCCTGCGAAACACCATATGCAATGATGGTATCGCCCGCTAAAACTTCGACACCAACATAACAGAATAATGTAAAGAATCCCAAAATTACATGCGGGAAGTCCCAAACACTTTTTTTGTTTTCTGAAATAGTATGATGGTCTGTTGTTTCCTCTTCGTCTCCTTTTACCTCAGGAAGGTTAGCTCTTGAAATCCAGATCGACAATAAAATCAAAACGACCACAATTCCGATGTATGGATTTACAACCTGTAATGCAACCTGATCCAAAGCATTAGAATATTCCTCGGCAGACATGGTTCCAATTTGTTTGGTAAGCTTATCTGCTTCGCTCAGATTAAGAAACATACCTAGAATAATTGGTGCTGTAGCTCCCGCGAACTTATTACATATGCCCATTATACTTATTCTTTTCGCCGCCGTTTCAACAGGGCCAATAATAGTAATGTAAGGATTAGAAGCTGTTTGTAAAATAGCCAGTCCGCCTCCCAGAATGAATAATCCTAATAAGAATAGGAGATAGGTTCTAGAAAATGCTGCCGGAATAAACAATGCTGCACCTAAAGCCATTATTCCTAAAGAAATTGACATTCCCTTTTTAAATCCGAAAGTATTTAAAACCCACGTAGATACAGGGGCCATTACCAAATAGGCAATATAAAATGCAAAGGTCACAAAATAGGACTGTACTTCTGTTAATTCGCAGGCAATTCTCAAATAAGGAATTAAAAGAGAGTTAAGCCATGTTACGAAACCAAAAATAAAAAATAGGGCCCCTATGATTACCATAGGCCCTACAGTTGATTGTTTTGAAGTTTGATTCACCATAGATTTGGTTATAATTTAAGTTTAGTTGTTTTTAGTTTAAAACTCCCATTTTATGAAAGCCTCAATAGCTTCGTAATTAGCCAGACCTAAAGCGTCATAAGCCCGGGCCGTTTCACTAGTCCTTTCTTCAGCTCTAACCCAGAACTCTCTGGCATCATCACCAGGGAAAACAGGAAGATCTTTCTGAGATTGGTGTTTAAATATAGCTAAACGTTTTCTTTTTACCTCTTGTGGAGATAAAGGAACCGCCATTTCTATTTCATGAATTTCAAATTCATGCCATGCCCCTCTGTATAACCATAACCAGCAATCTTTAATCCATTCGTCACCATCTGCCTTAATGCGTTTTAAAGCCTGATATATGATATCGAAACATACTTTATGAGTTCCGTGTGGATCGGCAAAATCTCCGGCAGCAAAAACCTGCTGAGGTTTCACTTTGCGAAGCAATTCCATCGTCTCGTTAATATCATCTTCAAAAGAAACATTTTTAGAGAATTTAGTTCTGTCATAGAACGGAAGGTTCTGGAAATGGATGTTTTCGTCAGGAAGACCTGCGAAACGAGCGCCAGCTATAGCTTCTCCTTTACGGATAAGACCTTTTATAGTTCTAACTTCTTCTGTATCTACCTGGTTTGGCTTTTTTGTACTGAATATATTTCTGGTTTCTGAGTATAGATTTTCCAGTTTGGAAGCATCCAGACCTAAAGCTTTAGAATAATCAGAAGCAAATTCCATGAATCTTAACACATCTTCGTCCCATACCGCTGTATTTCCAGATGTTTGATAAGCTACGTGAACATTGTGTCCCTGATCTGCTAAACGGATAAAAGTACCGCCCATAGAAATTACATCATCATCTGGATGAGGAGAGAAGATAATAACGTTCTTTTTAGCTGGATTAGCTCTTTCCGGTCTTTGAGAATCGTCTGCATTAGGCTTACCACCCGGCCAACCGGTAATAGTATGTTGTATTTTATTGAATATATCGATGTTGATATTATAAACCGGGCCTTTCTCTGTAGCCAACTGAGCCATGCCATTATTGTTATAATCATCTTCGGTAAGCTTAAGGATAGGTTTGTTTAACTCTTTCGCTAACCAAACAACAGCTTTTTTAATCAACTGAGGTGTCCAGTCACAATCCTGAACTAACCAAGGAGTATCGAAACGGGTTAATTGAGAAGCAGCTTCTTTATCTAACACAAACTCTACGTTGCTGGAAAGCTGAAGGTAAGTAGCTGGTACTTCTGAAGAAATTTCACCCTCAACAGCTTTTTTTACAATGCTTGCTTTCTTTTCGTTCCATGCCATTAAAACAATTTCTCTGGCTTTGAAAATAGTACCAACCCCCATAGTGATGGCCTTTGTAGGAACATTCTCTTTACCTCCGAAATCCTTTGATGCATCTCTTCTTGTAAGGTCATTTAAAGTAACCATTCTGGTACCTGAGTTTGGTGCAGAACCAGGTTCGTTAAAACCAATGTGTCCGGTTCTACCAATTCCCAATACCTGAAAGTCAAGACCACCGTAAGAATTTATTTTAGCCTCGTATTCCATGCAAAATTTAGCAACATCTTCTTCTTTTAAAGTCCCATCAGGAATATTAATGTTTTCAGGATCAATATCAATGTGGTTGAAAAGCTTTTCGTTCATGAATGTTACGTAGCTTTGCTCTGCATCTGGTTTCATAGGATAGTATTCATCCAGATTAAATGTCACTACATCTTTAAAGGATAAGCCTTCTTCTTTATGCAAACGAATCAACTCTTTGTATACATTTACTGGAGTTGCTCCGGTAGCTAAACCTAAGACGGTGGTTTCTCCGCTTTTTTGCTTACTTTGAATAATTTCGGCTATGCGTTTTGCTACTGCTTTGGAGGCTATATACTGATCCTCATAAACACTAACTGCTACTTTCTCAAAACGTGTCTCTTCCAGAAGATTAAGACGCGTACTTTTCATGGCTACCATATATTTTTTATTTTACTTAAGAACTGTCTATACACAAATATATAAATATATTAATTTATATGTGTCCGAACACAACTAATTTATTTTATCCTTTTTTGCGCTTTTTGGATATCTCCTTACTCAGGTTATCCTATAATTCCAT
>NZ_JBEBVH010000347.1:0-3509 GCF_040392825.1 Pseudopedobacter sp. | reverse complement strand
GTTCCGAAGGAACTCCCTTGGAGGAGCAAGGTAGAAGGGCTAATTAAACAACGGCAGTGAAAAACATCGGTAGTACAACACAAATTACAGACCTATAAACCATTACTACATATACCGAAGCACATTCTTCAATCCCCAGTACGGGAAAAATAAAAAACAGTGCACTAAACAATCATAAACCATTGAATAACTAGCGATAACTACTCATCAATGAACTAATTACTAGTGAACTAATGAACATTACACCTATCTACCCCCCGGAGGGCAGTGCTCTTTTAAAAATTTAGTAAAAGTCAGGGCTAAATGTTTAGTTGTTCCCTCACCTTCAGAAATGCTGTGAGATCTGTTCGGATAACTCATCATCTGAAAAGTCTTTCCGTATTTAATCAGCTCGTTAATCATCTGTTCGGCGTTATTATAATGCACATTATCGTCTCCGGTACCATGAATAAGCAGCAGATTGCCTTTTAGATTCTTAGCATGAGTAACAGGCGATCCCTGTACAAAATAATTTCTGTCTTCGGGTAAAAGCCCCATGTATCGCTCCTGATAAATATTATCGTAATTTAACTGATTATCAACTGCAGCAATAGATATTCCGGTCTGATAAATCTCCGGATATTGAAACAAAAGGTTCAGCGTGGTAGAACCTCCTCCGCTCCATCCCCAAACAGCAATCCTTTGCGGGTCTACAAAGTCCCACTTTAATATTTCCTTTGCTGCCATTGCCTGATCGCGGATATTTAATATTCCAATGTTCTTATAAATTGATTTACGCCATTCTCTGCCCTTTGGTGCAGGAGCACCTCTTCCCTCGACAGACATATAGATATAACCGTCTTCAGACATATCTCCGTTATACAACCTGTTTAATCCGGTTCCGTAACTATTTTTCACGGTTTGCCCGGCTGGCTCTCCATAGACATAAAAAACAACAGGATATTTCTTGGCAGGATCAAAATTTTTGGGCTTTACCATCCAGCCATCCATTTCTATTCCATCTATAGTCGTCAGCTTAAAAAACTCAACATTCGGATAATCCTTAGATAAATCCCTCACTGGCGGTTTAACCAAAGTTTTATGCTCTGGCAAATTTACTGTCTCTGTCAACGGTATATGTTTCACACTTGAAAATCTGTGAATAGCGATTCTACCATTGGGAGAAATATCGTAATCATGTGTACCTCTTTGATCAGGAGAACTTATTTGCTCTGCTCTTCCTGTCCCATTTAACGCAACTCTGAACAGGTAGCTTTCAGTCGCATTGTTGGGAGAAGCCATAAAATAAATCTGCTTGTTTATATCGTCTACAAGCTTAACAGATATGATATCAAAATTATCTTTAGTAATTAAACGCTCCTTACCTTTTAAGTCCACAGCATAAATCTGTCTCCATCCACCTTTCTCACTTACCCAGATAAATTCGTTTCCATTATTAATCCAATCCCAGCCGGCAGGTCCTTCGTCACTCCAGCGATCCTTAATATCTATCCAGGCTGTCTCTGTTTCTTGATGTATCGTTTTGGATGTTCCTGATTTCGAATTTGCAATGATTACTTTACTTACATTCTGACGACGATTAAGCTGCTGAACAATGATCTCCCCAGAATTAACCCATTCCATTCTTGGGATATAATGCTGTACCGGATCTCCCGGTATTTCCATCCATTGGGTTGCACCGCCATCTGCCGAAACCACACCAACCCTGCAAAGACTGGGATCTTCTCCGACTACCGGATATTCTACAGGAATAGTAAATGGATATAAAGAGTCTGTATGATTAATCATCAGATAATTTTTGATCTTTCGGGCATCCAGTTGCCAGTAAGCAATAGATTTCCCGTCCGGAGACCATCTAAACCCATCGCGGCAACCAAACTCCTCTTCATATACCCAGTCGAAAGTTCCGTTTATTAATCTATCTGTCCCGTCCTTTGTTAAGGCATTAATCTGTCCGCTTTTTAAATCCTCTGCATAAATATTATTTTTAGATACATAAGCTACTTTTGTAGCATCCGGAGAGAATTTGGCAAACATTAACGAAGCTTCCGGATGTTTGGCGCCTATCTGCTTAAGCTGTTTCGTACTTCTGTCAAAAACCCAATAATCTCCACGGGTATCGTATCTCCAAACTTTACGGGTATTGGTAGAAATAAGCAATTTCTTTTTATCTGCACTTAACGAGAATCTGACTACTTCTAGCGGTGCTCTATTTCGCGGAGTTAGTTCTGCTGTGGAAACGAAGATTTTTTGATCTGTCCTATTTTTTGCATTTATCTCATAAATCCCCTTTTCCCCAATCTCATAAAAAGAATTGCCATCTGCCGACCATTGTACACCATCGTACTGGGCCAGCAGTTGTTTGCAAAAAACGATTAAAAAAAATAAGGTAACCTTTATACGTTTATTCATAAACCTATCTCCTGTTTGCTTTAATTCTGGAAGGTGTATCCTGTCCCGAAACGACAGTTGAAGCGCCTATAGCTATAGCTCTTGCTACCGATATGATATTTTCTACATCCAACAGTCCGACCTCATCGGCAACCGTATGGTAGCTGTTATCTTTGTTGATCTGTACGGTAGATATGGTATGCGCCGGAACTCCTTTTTTAGCCAAAGGCATATTATCTGATCTGTAAAATAATTGCTGTGTTGCGTATGGATCCGGATAGATCTTATAATGGGTATACTTTAAGTTTCGTTCCATAATCTTCCCTAAATCACTATATCGAAACCCCGTAAGATACGCTGTATTTGCCCCAAATTTAGACTGCTTCCCTATCATCTCCAGGTTAAACATTGCAATTACCTTTTGGGGATCTATCTGATCAGAAAAATACTGCGATCCATAAAAGCCAATTTCCTCTCCCGTAAAAGCCACAAATATAATTGTCCTTGCGTTATCTCCACGTTGAGCATAGTGCCTTGCCAGCTGAATAAGTGCTGTAACCCCGGAAGCATTATCATCGGCACCATTGGCTATAGAGTCCTGGCCCGTTGCTGGTAATATTCCAATATGATCGTAATGGGCAGAAAAAATTACAAATTCATTTATTTTCTCTTTTCCGGGAAGTAGGCCAATCACATTTTTAAACTGATGTACTTCACCTTTATGCTTTTTATCAAACTCCTGATAAAAGCTTCCGTTTTTCTCATAAGGTTTTAAACCAATATTCCTGAATTCATTTTCAATGTAACTTGCAGCCTTATCAATATCTGCTGTAATCAAAGCATTTCTACCTCGCATATCATCAGAGGCCAGCTCGTTTAAAATACGGGAAGTCTCCGCTTTATCTATGTTAACAGTGTAATTCTGCTGCCCTCTGCAGGACATTGTCCCCGATAGAAGCATTATAATAAAGATGATATGAAGTTTTTTTCTCATATTAAATTCATTAAATACCCATAAATCTAAATTACCAGACACAAGCCGTTCATACTTTGTTACCCCCACTATACTCCCACTTTAGTACCACTTATACATCTTTAAAAAATAATCTGCGTTTCTT
>NZ_JBEBVH010000346.1:0-3525 GCF_040392825.1 Pseudopedobacter sp. | reverse complement strand
ACCTACAAATTGTCAATAAAATTAAAAGATCCGGATGAACGCTCCCCGGATCTTTTAATTTTAATATTCTCCGGTAGATAACAGTACAAGTGTACAAGCCCTTTCCGTTTCTATTCCCAGATCATTTGCCTTCTCTTCCAACTCTCTGTTTTCTGTTCCCGGATTAAAAATTATCCGTTTGGGTTTCGTTTTCAAAATATAATCGTACAATTCTTCCTGATGCCTTGGTCCAACATACAAAGTGATAGTGTCTACATCAGAATGAATAGTTTCTGGCTTTTCGATACTTACTCCTGCGACTTCCCCTTTTTTTAAACCAACATTAATTATTGGGTGTCCATAATTAACCAATCTGGTTGCTGCCAAATAAGAATATCTGGTTGGATTTGTACTGGCACCCAGAACTAGAGTTTTCTTTTTCATATTAATTAGTTTATTAGTTAAAATGGTCATTAATCATTAAGCCTGATTATTGCATTCAGGCTATGCCATGTGCCAAAGACATCCGTTCGGCAGACTATCGACCATTGTCTACAGACTATTACAGATTCTTAAAAAACTTATATACACCATCTGCGCAAGCCTGCCCATCTATTGCGGCAGAAATTATACCTCCTGCATATCCTGCTCCCTCTGCACAAGGAAACAAGCCCACTACTTGAGGATGCTGCAAACTATCTTTATCTCTGGGTATTCTTACCGCAGACGAGGTTCTCGATTCCACTCCTACTAAAACTGCTTCGTTGGTAAAATAGCCTGCTTTACCGTTGATTCCTCTCATTTTCTTTCCAAATACAGGCAAAGCGCCTGCCAAACTTTTTGCTACCAGTGGAGGTAAAACTTCGTATAAATCGGCAGACTCCAAACCTGGCAAATAAGAATTAGCCGGTAAAGCTTCTGATATTTTTTTATTTACAAAATCAACCATTCTTTGTGCCGGAGCTTTTAAATGTCCTCCTCCTGCATTAAAAGCTCTTTTTTCAACAGCATGCTGAAACTCTAACATCGCCAGGGGCTTTTCGGGATTAGGGATATCACCTAAATTGATTTGAACAACTGTCCCCGAATTTGCGTACGGATTATTTCGTTTTGACGGACTCCATCCATTCACCACAATTTCTCCATCATCTGTCGCACATGGAGCTATAATTCCTCCCGGACACATGCAAAAAGAAAATACTCCTCTTCCTTCTATTTGTTCAACTAAACTGTAATAAGAAGGAGGCAAATTATCGTGTCTTATTTCACAATGATACTGCGATTGATCTATGATTTCCTGCGGATGTTCTATCCTAACGCCTAAAGCAAAAGGTTTCGATTCCAGAAGAATTCCTTTTCTATCCAGCAGGTAATAAATATCCTTTGCAGAATGTCCTGTTGCTAAAATCAGTGCTTTTCCATCTATCTTCCCCTTATTCGTAACTGCTCCTTTAACCACTCCACTCTCTACAATTATATCCTCAAGCTTTGTATCAAAATGAACTTCTCCACCAGCCAAAATTATTGTTTCTCGTATGGCAGCAATAATATGCGGCAGTTTATTTGTCCCAATATGCGGACGGGCATCAATCAAAATATCTTCTGTTGCACCATGATCTACAAAAATCTGCAACATCTTATTGACGTCTCCCCTCTTATTGGATCTGGTGTACAGTTTTCCGTCCGAATAAGTTCCGGCTCCACCCTCTCCAAAACAATAATTAGATTCTGGATTCACCACTCCCAATTTATTAATGGCAGCTAAATCTCTACGACGTTGCTTTACATCCTTACCTCTTTCTATAACTACAGGTTTTAAACCAAGCTCTATCAATCTAAGTGCAGCGAAAAGCCCTGCAGGCCCCGCTCCTATAATAAGTACTGGTTCTGCCTGCTTTATATGCTGATAAACGAATTTCTCACGCTGGATGGGAGGATGCTCATCTATATACAATACAACTTTAAGTCTATAGACGATATTTTTTCCCCTGGCGTCTATTGATCTTTTTCGAACTGAAAAATGGGTAAGTGATTTGCGTTTTATTTTTGATTGCTGAAGAACCTGTTCTGTTATTTTGTCTTCATTAAAGATATCGTCCGGAGAAATGACAACTTCTATTTCCTTTATCATGTTATTTTGTCGGGTATTTATCCCGAATAGTAACAAAGGTATAAAATTTGAAGTCTAAACCGTAAATTGCAAAATCAAAACTTTAGAAAATGAAAAAATTACTTTACGGATTTATAGCATTGTTTGCTGTTGTTTCACTTAATTCTTGTGGCTACAATACGAACGTAGCATTGGACGAAAAAGTCAAAGCTCAATGGGGAGAGGTCGAAAACCAATACCAAAGAAGAGCAGATCTTATCCAGAATCTGGTCAATACTGTTAAAGGCGCTGCCAATTTTGAAAAAGAAACCCTAACTGAGGTAATTGAAGCAAGGGCAAAGGCAACGTCTATTCAGGTAAATCCAGATCAACTGACAGAAGAGAACATAAAGAAATTTCAAGAGTCGCAGGGGCAGTTAAGTCAGGCTTTAGGAAGATTAATGGTTGTTTCAGAACAATATCCTAATTTAAAAGCCAATCAAAACTTTTTAGATCTTCAAACTCAAATTGAAGGTACAGAAAATAGGATTGCTGTAGCCAGACGAGATTTTAACCAGGCTGTACAAGAATACAACACTAATATCAGAAGATTTCCTAATAATATTTTTGCTGGTATGTTTGGATTTTCTCAAAAAGGAAGCTTCACTGCGGATGCCGGAGCAAATAAAGCTCCAGAAGTCAAATTTTAGTTTGAATATACCTCAAAGCAGAGCTTATTGATTTTATCAATAAGCTCTTTCAATGACTTTCTTATTATTAGATTATGGCAAAACTAAGCGAACAAGAACAGGAAAAAATTAAGGACGCTATTGAATGGGCCGAAAAATCGACCTCGGGGGAAATAAGAGTATGCTTAGAAAAGCACTGCAAATTAGATCCTTATCAAAGAGCACTGGAATGCTTTTACGATTTGGGAATGGAACAAACCCAACAAAAAAACGGAGTTTTAATATACATAGCGACAGAAGACCATAAACTAGCAATATTAGGTGATGAGGGTATTAGTAAACTTGTTCCTGATAATTTTTGGCATAGTACCAAGGACCTGATGATCCAACATTTTAAAAACGGTAATTTAGCGGAAGGAATTAGTGTTGGTGTAATAGAAGCAGGAAAACAACTAAAAAAATTCTTTCCTTATCAAGATGGCGATGCTAATGAATTGTCTGATGACATCGTTTTTCTAAGCTAATAAAAAATAGATGAAAAAAATACTTTTTGCTCTTCTCCTTATTACATCTTCGCTGTTTTCCCTAGCTCAGGATTTCCCTCCCAGGCCAAACACTTTAGTAAATGATTACACAGGAACATTATCTAATACTGAAATACAGTCATTAGAAAGCAAACTCGTTGCTTTTGATGATTCTACTTCTATTCAGGTTGCAGTGGTTTTAATACGGTCTTTAGATGGATATGAGATTAGTGATTATGGTTAT
>NZ_JBEBVH010000345.1:0-3534 GCF_040392825.1 Pseudopedobacter sp. | reverse complement strand
AATCCATTAATGGGTACATAGCCTACTATACATTCCTATGAAAAAGCACCTAATCCCCGCCCTTTTTTGTTTTTTCTGCCTTATCAGTTGTCAAGAGGTAGGCCCGTACCGTGACCTTGAAATAAGTATTTACAATGTAAATCATGGCGAGATAAGTATTTACCAACTTCCCGACAGTATATTAGTATACGAGTCTTACTTTGAGATACTTAAAGACAATACTATTCACATTTCCAGCATACCCGATGGTAGGTATCTCTTAGTAGTTACCTCCGACACTCTTACTCACCAACAGAAGTTTGAGTATGATGGGGTAATTGGGTTGGGGGTGGTGTTTTGATATTAAATTTAGACCCTTACTATTTATGATATTGTTAAATATGTTAACGTGCGGATGTAATATTTTTGAACCGGGTTCGCCTAAAGCTTATGAATTTTGGTTTTGGTTAATAGGATTAGGAGCAACACTCTTTGCTATTTATTGGAGTTACAAAACAGCTAGAAATACATTTAATGAAGAACAAACGCTTCAGAAAGAGCAGTATGAGAAACAAGTTGAAAGAGATAATTCTATTTTTGATAAACTCTTAAAGACTATATCTGATAAGCTAATAACTCAGAAGGAGAAATTAGAAAATTATATTATTACAGATTTTCAGGAGATTACTGTTGTGCCTGGTTTAAACACTACTATTCTACTAAATATAGATCCTAAATCTCTCTATCAGCGAAAGGATTTGGAAGAAAGAGCGTTAACAGAATTACTATTAGAGTTACCTGAAGTCGGAGATTTGATGGATTTAATTACGAATATGATTGCTAGATATGAAAGTAAACAGGAGAGTCTTTATGTGACTTTAAATAAGGTCTCTGATTTGTATGAAATATATCATTCGTCAAATATACAAACCTATAAAAATTTACAATATGAAACTTATGATTTCATAACTGATACAAATATAGAATCGCTTAAGAAAAAGAAGAAAGAATTGCTTCAGGATATCATCCGACACGAGAAAAAAGAGGAGTATGTAAAGTTGCTCAAAATTACAGATACGTTGATAAAAAAGACTGAAATATCCGATAATATGCAATTGTTAAGTAGCTATAGTGAAACCTACCAGAATTTGCTTATTGCTAGAAATCAGAAAAGTGATTACGAGAATTTTAGTGCTTTTCATAATGAATTCATCATTCCTATATTGGATAGAATGCCTCCGAAAATACTATCAGAGCAAGTTATGTCAACTTATAAATTTTTGATGGATCAGAAGAAAGCATTTATAAGATACAAAGCTTTACATAGCTATCACAAAACAGCGATAGAAAGTTTGATTAGTCAGATTGATAGAATACATAATCTCATTGGAAATTTTATTAAAGAAAACACATCACAAGCGTAAGCCGCGGTGAAACCCTTAGAACTTGAATTACCCCAACGCACAGTAAAAAGCCCGTCTGAAAAAGACAGGCTTTTTACTTTCCAGCCGCGCCGCTCGGCAGGCAAACCAGCCGCACTTACTAGAGCTGTTTCCGTTCCACGCTCGTTGCACTCCAACAGCACTAGTATTTCCAACCGCACAGGTAATTAATACAGCAAAAAATAAAATTGGTGCGTGAGGGGCGGTGAAACCCTTAGGGATGTTTTTAAAATTTATAATGCACTTTTTAACCCCTTTTTAACGTATGATTTCCTATTTCCATCAAAACAAAGGTAGTTTCCGAGTCTGTGAGGATTCGTTGACTGCTGCAAGCTTCGATTTACTTAAATACTTGCCAAGCGAACTTTTCTGGAAAATCCTTAAAAATTCTCTCTATCATGACAAACTTCCCTTTGTATCAGGCGAAATGATTGAAATGAAATATTGGGAAAAATGGAACCCAGAAGGTACACAAAATGAAAGATTTGTAGAGCCTGATTTATTTGTTCGGTTTTATGAATTTGATCTAATTATTGAAGCAAAAAGATATGACCGAAAACAACAAAGCGAAGCACAGTTGCTAAAAGAAATTCAAGGGTATTATAATGAATTTGCAGACGATGAAAAGCCACTTTATTTCATTCAAGTAGGTGGTTTACATAATTTGGATGATCCTGACGATGTGATCATTAATGATAGAAAAGTCAAAGTTTGTAAAACAGACTGGACCAAATTACTCTCGCAAATTACTTCCGAAAAATCCAAGATTGATAGCATTGACTATTCACAGACTAATTCTTATAAAAGAATATTTGACGATTTGGTCACAGTGTTTGCAATGCATGGCTTTTTCAGAAAACTATGGATTCAAGATTTACGCAATCCTCATTTAAAGAAATCTAAACCTCTAACCTTATTTAGTTATGTAAAATCCAACCAAAAAAAACAGGTAGACCAGATCAAAAACAGCCTCATTAAGAAGTTATGGCTCCAAGATTTAAACAATCCATATTTAAAAAATTTTCAATCCAAAAACCTATTTAGTTATGTCAAATAATACAAGTGATATTCTTCTAGAAGTAAGAAAGGCCTACAGATTTCTTTACAATTATCAGAGTAGAATTCTAGATTTAATCGGATTCATCGGAAATAAATTTGGTGTCAATTATAAAGGAGGATATCCAAAATTCAGTGATATCGTACCTAGACCTGGAAAAGGTAATTTAAATAACTGGGCGTGGGATTGGTTGAATATGTACTTCTATGAGTTCCATTTTGGAATGCATGAAGTAGTATACAATAAAGAAGGTGAGCAGAGAATCGATAAGCTTACGTTTGCAATTTTTATTGTTAATGACAATGGTTACTTCCTTTCTACAGATAAAAATAAAATTCAAACCGATACTTTTAAACCTGTTGAAGAATCTGAAAGTAAACTGATTTTCGTGGTTGGTAAAAATATGTGGGAAAACTGGGGAGATAATTGGCATACACCTGATTTTATTTTGGAACCAGCTGGAAAAAGGGTCCGCGATGAAAACGAATGTATGTTATTTAAGCAGTACAATCTTGCGTTATTTGGTAGTGAAGAAGATGCGATTAAGTGTCTAAAAGATTTTGAAAGTTATTGTCTTCAAAATGACATAAATATGACAGTGAAGTCTGCCATCATTTAAAAATTGACGAATGGTTGGAGTTTAGGATAGCTTGTTCCTGAACTCCAACTAACGCAGTGGCAAGGTCTCCTTCTCTCCCGGCCCCGGCTGCCGTTCTCGCTTTGCTCGCACAGTCAGCCGGTTCCTCCGTTCAGTCGGTCGGCAGAAAAAAAATAATGCGCCAGCAGGCTTGTCACCTTATTTTTTCTGCCTTGCGCACGCGCGTGCGTCCCCGGCTCGGCTCCCTACACCCAGCCCGACTGCGCTACAGTTCCGCTCCCGCTACACTTCCGCTTGCGTGCTGGCCTCCGGTCGGGTGCTTAAATAATAACCACGCCAGCCAAAAAAGGCTGTCATGGTTATTGCACCCACGGCAGCCGCGCTACCCCGACGCAACACCCATGCGCCGCGCTTTCCCTGCCGGCCTCGCATCGGGGCGCGCGACAAAGCTTACATTC
>NZ_JBEBVH010000344.1:0-3553 GCF_040392825.1 Pseudopedobacter sp. | reverse complement strand
AACACCCAGCTTTTAGAAAACATTCTGCAAGAATGCTTTCATGATTTCTCCTTAGAGGAGACTAAAGCTTATCTCTGGCAACTATTCTCACTAACAGTGTCCGGAGGTTTTAACAGACAGCCCTTAGAAAGAAGAGAAAATATTTTGGCTTTTTATGAGCATCTGCAAAAGGTATTAGACGTATTGGAACCCATATTAACCGAAGGTGAGCTGAATAGCCAGATGAAAAAAGAGCTTAATTGCCGTTGTATTATTAAATCACCAGAATAGTTTTTCGCTCTTATAAGGCTGTTCATGGTATTGCAAAATAGTAGTAGTTTTTTATTGAAACCATGCAGATTGGGCAGCCTGTTTTAAATATCAAATTAAATCTAAACTTTTAGAATACCTGAATTACGAGAAAATATTAAGGTAGTATAACGAAATTGTTAAACCGTCGTTATAGATACAATGATTATTTATTACCCATTCTGCCGCGGATATAGATTTAGGGCATCTATGCGGCAGATGGTTTTTGTTTATTAACTAGTCTGAAAACGGGATAAGGGGAGATAGAAAGTGTCTCCAGGCTAACTCAAAAAATATTAAACAATTGTTCTAATAAACGTAATTTTCTTCGATGTACTTTATAGCTTGGTCTTGTGTCATTGTCGAAAAGTTCCGATAACGGTAATGAACATCAATGATTTCTTTTAAAGCATCGGCAACCAGTTCTTTATTTTTCCATGTCTTAAGGTGTTCTATAACTTTCTGAATACAGCCTTTTTTATAAGCTATTTGTCCTATAACATGAACCAGCGTATTTCTTACCCGCGCAGTCTTATCGTATTGCAGTTCCTGCAATAAAGGCAATATATCTTCTGGATATTTTCTGCCGCGGAGCTCTATACCATGGCAGATTTCGCGTCTTATTTCTTTATTTTCATGATGCAGATATTTTTTTGCCCAAGCTAAAACGGGTTCTGGGTTTACTTCGCCCATTTTTTTAATAGAACCAATAACGGCATTTCTTGGTGAATGAGATGGGTCAAACAAACCTTTATCGAAAAAATGCTGCACCTCTTCAAATTGTCTTTTACCAATTTCGCCCGCAGAATTGATAACAGTTTGTCTGATTTTTGAATTATCATCACATAATAGTTCATCTAAACAGGTGATAATTTTTGTTTGCAGCGATTTATTTTCAAAATAAACTCTACCTATAGATAAATAGGCCGATTTTCGTATATAAGTATCATCGTCAGAAAAATAAGCAACAATTTTTTTTGTTGTGGAGTTAAGCAAGTCGTTATAAATATCTTCTTTGATTTGCTCTACCAGTTTTACACGTTGCGATTTAGTAAGCTCGTAAAAAGACATTATTTGTTCTGTATTTTTTTTAAGACCTTTTCTACCCGTTTGCGTTTACTTTCTTTTTCAAAATCGTCCAGTCGGGAAGAAAGTGTTTTAATAAAAACCACTTTGTTTTCTGGACTTATTATAGGTAAAGCATTTTCTGCATACATTGGAAGCTGATTTGCCGGGCTGCGTAAAAGTTGTTCGTTTAACAAAGCGAAGGCATTATCTGCAAACTCTTTTACAGCGCAAAGTTTAATAAGTATAGCCACATAATTGTCCTTTGTTATAACCGAACCAGTATCGGCAACGTGTGCTAATTGAGATAAAGCTAAATATACTTTTTTAGGATTTTCATGGGTAAGATGGTTAAGCGCTGTCATTGCTCCCCACTGCATTCTGTTGTCTTTGCTTTTAAGCAATTGGATAAAATTATCGGTATAATCAACAATCAAAGAGGGTGCTTTGGAACCAATTTCGTATAGAGTCTTAATACAGTCATGCCGGATGTCTTTGCTTTTATTATCGAGGTTTTCAAGCAACTCTTTGACTGCACTCTTATCAGAATCAGATACAATTTGATTGGCTAATTCTATGTTTGGATTTTCGTCTTTTCTTCCCAGTGACGAAGCCAGTTTGTCAATCGTTGTCATAAAATTTTGTGTTATTTAGATTGTTGTACCGAATTCTCAAATACTTAATACAGATTCCAATCTAGCAATTTTTGGTGTCATATATACAACCGGGAGATAAAGAATATTTACCCTACATATCAGGGCTTTAATCTGATCCTGGTAGTGTAGCTAACCATAAATAACGTTAATCTGTTCGTAGAGTTAAGTGAAACGTTGCTACATAAAATTTGCCCCTATTCTAACCTCTTTTTACCCCCTTTAAAAACTGTTTTGTAAGCAATTTGGAGTTAATAAACGACGCACCAATTATGAATAAACTTTTACCCTTTCTATTTCTTTGCCTGTTTTTAAAAAATTCCTTAGCACAAATTCGTTATGAAGATTTCGAATCTGGTGTGCCGGTGAATTTCTCGTCCAATATTTCAGGAAGTTTAAGTGCAAATGGCTTACATAAAAAGAAGGGAACACAAAGTTTATCGTGGAATGCAAAGAATAACGATATTTTAACCATTTCTAACCTGCAAATTCCGGCATCAGAGATTTATAATTACTCGGCAAACTCAGCACAGTTCTGGATTTATTCCAAAGTTGTAACTAATGATACGCTGATATTTAAGTTTTTTGACAACTCCAACATATTAAAAAGAGAAGGTAGAATAGTGCTTAACTATTCGGGCTGGCGCGATTTTCACCGGAGTTACCGTTATGATTATAATTCTGGAACAGAACAATCTGGCTTTTTACTGAACAGGATTACCATAACCTACAAAGGTTATCAGGGCACTATAGCTCAGAATCAGGTTTTTTTAGACGAAATGACTTTTGCGGGAAACGGAGATATAAGAGTTCCCGGGCCGCACAATGCCGATTATCAAAACTTCCGTTTTACAAGCAATTATACAAAAGCCATTTTGGCTTATCAGAATCAGGCAGATATAGCGACATCTAATGCTACTCCGCAAGAGATAAACGCTATACAAACATTAAAAAGCCAGTATCAGCGTACAGTAGGCAGTGCAAATGCTACACAAATAGCAACTGCAAAAGCTTATGTAAATGGTTTAAATATTACCGCTAATGCAGACGGAACTTTAAATGGGAAGGGGATATACGATATCTATAAACTGGATACGCTGTTAAAGATTTCGAATTACGTAAGCTACCTGAGCAGGGCTTATATAAAAAATAATGATGCAGATGCACTAAGCAAATTAAATTCATTTGTAGCCTATGTGTTAGATCAGGGACTGGCCGAAGGTGGCCGTATGGTTATGCCTTACAACGATTATTCGTCAGCCAGAAACTTTCCTATAGGTTTTTTAGAAGCTTTACCGCTATTGCCTAATACAATAGTAAAAGATGCAGTTATTAAGATGCTGAAATGGTCTCACGAATTCAATAACATATACAACGCGAATCCAACCCCGGGCTTAGAGCTGGATTATATGTATTTGAAATCTAACCTTTTGTTAGAATTGGCTTTAACAGATACAGACAACGATATTATCGCCAGAGATTTAAAATCTTTTTCAAGATATCTGGAACAATATACTTATACCAGTGAAGGAGAAAGAGATGGTATT
>NZ_JBEBVH010000343.1:0-3579 GCF_040392825.1 Pseudopedobacter sp. | reverse complement strand
GATATATCTAAAAGAATATGGCTCTCTTGATTTAAAAAAATCTTATACTTTGTTAAGAAGTTATATAATTGCGAATAATAAATCTAAGATTTACCCAAAAGGTCTTTTTAAAGAATTTATATCTGGGGTATGGAAAGAAATTGTTTTTAGTGTTACAAGTAAAAACCAGCCTCCATTCTGGTATTTAAAAAAGGATTTATTTTCCTGGAAAGTCTTTACAATAAAAGACCTTCTTAGAATTTTAAAGAAGAGTTTTAGGTAAAATTATTCACTTCCTCAACTCCTCACCCCTAAACACAAAATACACTCCCGGCAAAGATGCAACAGCAGAAACCACAAAAAACACAAGACTTATAGAAACCGCAAGCTGCGGATCCAGTATAAAATATTTAGCACCATACAAGAAAACCAGTTCCCGAGCTCCTAAACCACCAATGGTAAATGGGAACAATGCCATAAATCCGGAAGCCAGAAATAAGATAAGGTAAGGAAAAAAAGTACCTTCAAATCCAAAAGATTGGAGAATAAACGTTACTACAACTAGCTGTGTAAGCTGCAATCCCAATGCTTTCAGGTGCACTGGTATAAAAAGTTTAAAATACGGTTGAAATAAGTACTTGTACACACAAAAATAGATTACAGTTCCTATAAGCCACACAGCTAGCAAATAATACGCTACACCTATATCGGTAAAAAACAAAAGCATTAAAATAATAAGCGTACACAAAGACCAGGCACCACTCAGCTTATCCAGAAAGACAGCCAGTAACAATTTCCGCTTTTCTATCCCAAATTTTTTATTGAGAAAAAAAATCTTATAACCATCACCACCAACACCTCCCGGCAAGAACATGTTATAAAACATTCCCAGTAAATACAATTTATAATTATATAAAGCAGCGAGCTTTAGACCCGCACCGGAAAAAAAGCTAAGTATGCGCGATGAGGCAAAGAACTGCGATACAACAAAAGCTAAAAATGCCAGAAAAAGATAATAAGGATTGCTCCGGGTAATTCTTTCAGAGAGTGCATTCATATCTGTATTGGAAAAAACCCAATACAGCGCAAAAGCGGTTATTCCGAGTTTTAAAGCAAGTTTCAAAAAGTTTTTCATACTCACTTTGCTACGGAAATTTGTTTTATAAAGTCAGAAAAACGTCCAAAGGTCAATTGTTTTTCTTTTAAAGATTTAATAAATTCATCAAACCTGGTTATCATTTTATCACCGGTATTTTTTCTAACATAAGAAGGAAAGCCAAACTTATCCTGATCTAAATCTGTAAATTCCCAGGGATGGAAATAAATATTCAAATAACCATCTTTTTTATACGTTTTTATCGATAGCCATTTGTAAAAACCCAGAGGCAAATTATGAAAAGATAACCAGAACAAAGGAAATCTCAGTAACGGACTTACCGAAGCCGGTATCTGCAACAAATTACTCTCTTTGTAATAAGTACGTGGCTTATTCAGATTATTATATCTGCCGGGAAGAAACGTAGGATTTAAAGAACTGTTATACTCATAACCGGCCTTGTAAACTTCGGTTTCGTCCACAGGTTTCATCCTGGCCATTCGGAACCCCTTTACAGAAGTTCCTGATAATTTTTCTAAAGCTTCTTTTGAAGAGAGCAAATGCGAAACTTCAAAATCAGAGTGATAATACCCATGCGAAGCCAGCTCATGCCCTTCGTCTATAATTCTTCGGATAATTGCAGGTGCATTTTCTGCAAAAACTACAGTACTGAAAAAAGTCGCTTTTACCTGATGCTTTTTCAGAATGTCCAGAATATGAATAGTCCCTCTTGTAGAAATTTCTATCTGCTCATCAAAAGATATATCCTTTCCATACTCAAAAGGCATATCAAACTCTTCAATATCAAAACTCAGTAGTATCAATTAAGATTGGTTTTAAGATTAGTAGAACGGATAATATAATTCGGGCGGTTCTTGCTCTGCATAAACATTTTCCCCACATAGATACCTATGATTCCTAAAATAATCAACTGCAGACCTCCAAAAAAAACAACAGTCATAATTAATGATGCCCATCCAGAAACTTCGTGTCCTGAGAAGAAAGCATACATGACATAAGGAATATATAATACAGAGGCCAGCGAAAAAGCAAAACCAAGATATACCGCAGTGTACAACGGCTTTATACTAAACGAAGTCACTCCCTGCAAGGCCAATCTTACCATTTTCTTCACGGTATATTTACTCTGTCCCGAGTATCTTTGCGCAGGTTCGTAGTTTAAGGCATACTGTTTAAATCCGGACCATTTCACAAGACCTCTTAAAAACGGCTCATTCTCGTGATATTTCCTGAAAATTTTAACCACACTTTGGTCTAAGAGACGAAAATCTGCTGTTCCCGGTTCCAACTCAATATCAGACAACCAGTTTAAAACCTTATAAAAAGAACTTGATGAATTCCTTTTGCTTCTGGAAAGCTTTTCATCCTCACCTCTTACAGTATAAACAACATCATATCCGGCTTCCCATTTTTCAAGCATAGCGGGAATTAGTTCGGGAGGATGTTGCTGATCACAATCCATCGAAATCACACAATCACCAAAAGCATAATCCATCCCGGCTTTCACTGCCAGCTGATGACCAAAATTCTTTGAGAATTCGAGAAAAAATATACGTTCATCGGTCAGAGCCTGTGATTTTATAGTATCTAAAGTATTGTCCCTGCTTCCATCATCAACCAAAATAACTTCGTATCTGTAATCCAGATTCTGAAAAACAGTCCTAATTTTATTTAATATATTCGGAATATTATCCGCTTCATTATAAGCAGGAATAACTATAGAAATCAGCTTTCTCATTTGTTCAACGAATATAATTTAAAGTCTTTAATTGTCATCTGGTAGACTATATCTAACCAGATAATCACACAGGGTAAAGCTTTAAGCGAATATGGTTGTATATAATTCATCCTAACAAACTTTGGAAACAAATCTGACGGCGAAAATGATGTAAGAAGAACAGCAAATACAAACAAGAATATTCGCCAATTCGTAAAGTTACTTTCTTTATTCAGAAACCAAATGGCTACACCAGTAAAGGCGATAATATAAGTCGGTGACTCGGACCCACTACTAAAAATTACCGTAAATATTAATACCGAGGCCAGCAACATCAGTTGAAAAGATAAATACCTAAACTGTTTTATTCTTAAATAAGGAATAGCAAATAACACAAGACCTGTTACCAGAAAAGGCAGATTGGATATTTCTGGATCTTGTAGAATCCTTCTTACCATACCCATTACCGATATGTCCTGCATAGAAGTAAGACTAGCATTGGCACTATTCTTATGTATCAGCGAGTTATACCAATCTGCGTAAGACTGTAATACAAATGATGGCGAAGACAATAGCATAGGCAAAACAAAAAGCACTAAGCTGATAGCTATTCCTGCCAGAACAAACTTTATTTTATGTCTGCTGAAAAAGAAAAAAGCCAAGCCCACAATTCCATATAACTTTACCAAAGTTCCCAGAACTATAAAAAAGGCCGATTTTATTTCTTTTTGCTTATAGATATAAGAAAAAGCAAGCAAGATAAATC
>NZ_JBEBVH010000342.1:0-3630 GCF_040392825.1 Pseudopedobacter sp. | reverse complement strand
AGTGGAAGAACTGTTGGAAAGATAGTAGTAGAATTAGATTAATGAATGTTTTTTTATATTATTGTAATACCATTTATCAATAAAACCTAATTCAACTAACCTACATTCAATTAACCAACTATGAAAAGATTATTATCTATTGCATTGTTAATGCTGTGCACAGTATCTATCGTTCTGGCTCAAGGAAGTCAAGTTTTTGAGACGCGTACCGTAAAAAGTGATATCCTTAAAATGGATCGCAAATATGAAATTTACTTACCCTAAGGCTTTGATCAACGCGACCGCAGTTATCCTGTTCTCTACCTCCTTCATGGCAGTGGAGATAATCATACAGGCTGGGTACAATTCGGGCAAGTTCAACACATTGCAGACAAAGCGATTGCTGAAGGCAATGCAGGTCCAATGATCATTGTAATGCCCGATGCCGATACCGGAACCAGAGGATATTTCAATGTTGTTGACGGCAGTTATAATTATGAAGACTTCTTTTTTAAAGAGCTAATTCCACATATTGAAAAAACATACCGGGTACGTAGTGAAAAACGTTATCGGGCTATCTCTGGCTTATCAATGGGTGGTGGAGGAACCATCTTTTATGCTCTGCATCAGCCAGATATGTTTGCAGCCGCTGCTCCTCTAAGTGCAGCAACTGGAAACTGGGATTTTGAACAGTTCAAAACAAGGCTTAAACAAACATCTACAAGTGCTTCCGACAAACAAATCGAAGATTACTTCAATCGGCATAGTATAGAAAGCATTGTTAAAAATGCATCTGAAGATAATTTAAAAAAGATTAAAGGAATACGTTGGTATATAAGCTGCGGCGACGATGATTTCCTTTATGAAGGCAATAGCCGAATGCATATTCTATTGCGTCAAAGCGAAATCCCTCATGAATACAGAGTTAAAGATGGTGGACACACCTGGACATACTGGCGAAACGAATTACCATTAGTACTTGAGTTCGTCTCAAAGTCATTTACACAATTCTAATCTAAGCATCCAAAACAGCATTTGATTAATGCTGTTTTGGATGCCTTTAACTACATTCCTTCAGCAATAGCTTTCATCTTAGCTAAACCGGTTTGCGCAACTAACAATGCGTCTTGCTGATAATAACTCTGGTTGAAAACCTCCAATGAAAGAATAATTTGCTTGCCAGGATCTTTAATGGCCTGCAATGCCTGACGAATCGGAGCAATACCATCTCCCGTATAAATACGATCAGGCTCAGATATTTTAGCAGGAAGAATACCTGACGGATAATCATTAACATGGAAAATATCAATTGCCGGCTTACCTACAAATGCTAGGCTGTCAAAGCTTGAACCGCCTTTGTAAATATGAAAAATATCCAATAAAGCACGAGCATCTTTATGTCCGCTTTCTGCAACTACGTAAAGCACCTGACTGATTTTCTTAAGATTGGGTGATGCACCCCACATTTCGAGCACCGGCTTCACACCAGTCTGCTCGCCCATCTCAAGTATTTTAATATATCTTTCAGTAATAACATTCAAATCAAGCAATGCTGCATTAGCACCATTGGCACCCGAAGGTGGAGCTGCTACTCGTTTACAACCAATTCCTGCCAATTGCTCCATTTCTCCCTGCAACTGCTTAAGGCCAGCTGTACGCATAGCTTCATCATCTACAATCCATCTGGCAAAACCAATCGCATTTTCTATTTCAAGACCTAAATCATCAATAATCCTTTTAGCTTCCTTTACCGTACCCCCTTCTTTCAAATAGGTTTGAAAACTATCTATCCATATCTCAACCGAGCCAAATCCTGCTTTCGATGCAACTTCCAATTCTTTAACAAAACCGAGTTTCTGTCCACGAATGGTGCTCATATTGAGCGCATATTTAAAACTTGAGTTAGCTTGCTTTGAAGTCTCTTTAGCAGAAGCGGGTAATTTTAACAGAGAAGCCCCGGCAGTCAAACCCAATGTTTTTAATACTTGCCTGCGGTTTAATAAAAGGTCGGTCATAATAAATTAAGCTCTTTATGTGAATTAATAGCCGTAAAAATACAATTATTAATTACAGAGCTGCAACACTACCTTTATAATTCCTAAAAAGATAACGCAACCTCACAAATACAACCAATACATTAGCCAATGCTATCAATCCTAATCCTAAAATAAAATCCGACATCATTAAAAAAATGCCATCCCAATTCAATACCCGACCGCTCAACATAGTTGTAATCCAGGACATTGAAAGAAGTAGAATAAGAGGTAAAAGACGTAATAGCAGATAGGACCACGATAACCAAAGAGGTCGTTTATTATATTTCTGATACCATTCTTTTACCCGGAATATTCTACGCACCGCAAAACCAAAAGCGATAAGAAAAACTAAAAATCCACACACTTGAAAAAACCAATGTGGCAAAGAAGAAACATCGGGTTCCTGTCCTTCCAGGATTTCGTGAATACCATCCACGAACGAGTAGTAATCCACAAGAGGCTTAATACCGCTATTAAATAGAACAACGATTCCATACCCATCATTCGTATAAATCATTTGCTCTGAACTGTAGGTCCATAAAATCCCACCGTGATACAAGCTGGAATCTCTATTCAAATTCCAACCCATAGCATAAGACGATTCATTCCCTGACTGTGCTTTATGTGTCAATGCTAAACCCTCAGCACTCAATAATTCAGTATCTTTAAAACGACCTTTATTTAACTGAACACGAAGCCAGTTGGCCATATCATTAGAGCTAGAAACCACTCCTGCTGCACCATCCACAAACCATTCAGGATCTTTTGCAACAATTGGTTCTCCAACAAAAAAGGTATAACCTTTTGCTATACCTTCTTTATATAATGATTTAGTATTAGGAACATCCCAGGTATAATTCATTTCCAGCGGATTGAAAATATGGTTTTCCAAATACGAAGAAAACCTTTCGCCGCTAACCGCTTCAACCAATTTCGCCAGGATCTCATAATTGGGATTATGGTAATGAAACGTTTCACCAGGCTTACTTACTAATTTAGCCTTCTTTAGTAATACAATGACTTCATCCAAGTTTGTGGCTTGCTGCTTAAAAGTCATATCGGGAAAACCAGTATCTGCTAAACCACTTGTTTGATGCAATAGCTGACTAACTGTTATACTTGCACCACGAGGGTCATCTATTTCAAAAGAAGGGATATATTTAACAACCGGACTATCTAAAACCACTTTACCTTCCTCTACCAGCTGCATAACTGCCACCCCTGTAAATGCTTTACTTAAGGAAGCTATTGGAAAAGGCGTATCAGCATTTACAGCTTTACCATCACTTGTAACACCATAGCCTTTTGAAAAAATAACAGAATCTGAATGAACAACGGCAACAGCCAAGGCCGGAATTTTATTGCTCGCCATCTTAGCCGTCAAATAGCGATCTATCTTTTCTACGGTATTTCCACTCTGGGCCTGAGCATTTCCAGTACCTGCAAAAAGCAAAGCCAAATACAGAACTATTATCTCTATAGCCTTTAAAATATACTTTATAGGAGTAAAATCTGAGAACATATCGGTATAATTGATTACCCAAACATAATCTCATCTATCTAATATATAAACACTTAATCGTTATACCGTACCATATAGTCGGTAAATAACAGG
>NZ_JBEBVH010000341.1:0-3637 GCF_040392825.1 Pseudopedobacter sp. | reverse complement strand
AGTATGTCGATATTCGCAAATTAAACCGGCAACTATTTTCCACCGTATATAAATCGTCCCGGCTAAAAATAAATAACATTTAAGGCATTATTTGTTGATGGCCTGTCAGATTAATGGCATTTGTACAATAAATTCCTTTACAAGAGAAATAATTGTAAATTTGAGCCTCTCTGAATTCTAAAATGTCACGCAATTAAGTGTGAACATATATTTTATGATAAAATCCTTTTAAACATCTCAAATAAAATGAAGATTAGAATTTCACCACTGGTTATATTATTAGGTTTTGCTGCTATTTTAAGTTCTTGTGAAAATGAAAAGGCAGCACAGGAAAAATTACAAAAAGAAGTTCTGGATGCTCATGACGTTGTTATGGCCCGAATGGATGAACTTAACGAAGACCAGCTACAGCTTGACCAGTTAAGAAACAATTTTAAAAATTTAAACAACGTAGATACTGCCTCTTTAGGCTTAAGTATAGACAGTGCAAAAAGCGAACTGAGTAAAGCTGATGAAGCTATGATGCAATGGATGCACAATTTCAATCCTGACTATACAGGAATGTCTCATCAGCAGGTTATAGATTATTTAGCTCAGCAACGCAAAGGTATCGATTCTGTAAAAGTATTATTTGATCAATCTTTGTCCAGAAGCAAAGCAATTATCCAGAAACATAAATAACATGAAGAACTATTTTTTTAAGCTTGCAGCCTTAAGTTTGTTTACTTATATCGGATCTGGTTGTTCAGGAGACAAAAAGAGCGATAAGTTACCTTATTTGGGACATCGCGAGGCTATTGAAAAAAATGTAGATGGAAAAACAGTAGTTGATTCTGTTTATCAGACGATACCTGCTTTCTCTCTGTTGGATCAGGACAGTATAGTTATTGACAACCACAAGATGAGTGATAAAATTTACATTGCAGATTTTTTCTTCACTTCCTGTCCATCTATTTGTCCTGTTATGAAAAAACAGATGCTGCGTATTTATGAGAAATATAAGAATGAACCGCAACTAGAGTTTATTTCGCATACGATAGACCCGAAGAGAGATACTATACCTGTACTAAAAAAATATCAGGAAAAACTAGCTGTAGACGGCAATAAATGGCATTTTGTTTATGGAGATCGTGAAACGGTATATCAACTGGCAAGAAACGGTTATATGAATATCGCAGAGGAAGATGCCAAAGCTCCGGGCGGTATTATGCATTCCGGCTATTTTATTTTAGTAGATAAACAAGGTCATATCAGGGGTGCATACAATGGTACCGATGAAACTGAAGTAGATAAACTAATAGCAGACATTCCAACACTTTTAAAGGAGTATCAACAATAATCACTATGAGAAAGCATATTTTGTGGATTTTATTCCTGGGAGTGATTACGCTATTGTTCATATCATCATGTAGCGAACAGGAGATCAAATACCAGCGATATTATTCCGACGGCTTAACATTGTATAAAGATCATTGTCAGAGCTGTCATATGGCAGACGGAACGGGATTGAGAGGAGTTATTCCACCTCTAAGCGATACTACATTTTTAAAACGAAACAGAGACAAACTCGCCTGCATCGTAAAATACGGGTTAGATGACACCATTGTTGTTAATGGTGAAACTTATCAAACTCCAATGCCCGCCGAGAGTCATCTGGCAGCAATAGATATCGCCAAGATACTTACATACATTACCAACACCTTTGGAAATGAACAGGGCATCTATGATGTAACAGAAGTAGAAGCTGCATTAAATAAGAATTGCGAATAAAATCGTAAATTTGTAATGCAAATGGCTCTATCGCTGTTTCGATTTATCGGAAGAGAGGAAAGTCCGGGCAACACAGGGCAGCTTGCTTCCTAACGGGAAGGCATCTTGTAATAAAGATGACAGAAAGTGCTACAGAAAATAAACTACCCCGGCTAACCGGGGAAAAGGTGAAAACGTGAGGTAAGAGCTCACGACTTTGTATGGCGACATACATCGTGGTAAACCTCAGGCGTTGAAAGACCAAATAAATCCCGAGCGACAGGGCGGCCCGCTCTGCTGTTTTCTCAGAAAACTATCGGGAAGGGTAGGTCGTTAGATCATAACAGCAATGTTATGGCAAGATAAATGATAGAGGAATCCTGTAGAAATACAGGATTACAGAACCCGGCTTATAAATTTGCATTTATTACGTGTTTTGAGGTCCTGCATTTTCTGCAGGACTTTTTTTTTATTTATAAAATGTATACTTTAGTATACAGTTCATAGCAAAAACTGAATGAACCAATCTTTATGGCAAAAATTTTAATTATTGATGATGAAAGAGCTATCAGAAGTACATTACGTGACATCCTTGAATATGAAAATTTTGAGGTAGAAGACGTAGACAACGGTATAGACGGGCTTGAACTTATCAAAAAGAAAAACTTCGATCTTGTCCTCTGCGACATCAAAATGAACAAGATGGACGGTATGGAAGTGCTTACAAAAGGGCTTTCTCTTAAGCCGGACCTTCCCTTCATCATGATATCTGGACATGGAACAGTAGAAACTGCTATCGAAGCTTCCAAAAAAGGCGCTTTTGACTTTATTTCCAAACCACCAGATTTAAACAGACTGCTGATTACAGTTCGTAACGCCCTTGACAGAGGTTCGTTAGTTACAGAAACAAAAGCTCTAAAACAGAAAGTCAGCAAAACTAAAACCAGAGAGATCTTAGGTGAATCTCCCGCAATCCAGAAAATAAAAGAAACCATAGACCGGGTTGCTCCTACCGATGCCCGCGTATTGGTTACTGGTGCAAACGGTAGTGGTAAAGAGCTTGTGGCCAGATGGCTCCATGAGAAATCTAACCGTGCTACGGGTCCTTTAGTAGAAGTTAACTGTGCGGCTATTCCTTCCGAATTAATAGAGTCAGAATTATTTGGACATGAAAAGGGCTCTTTTACTTCTGCTGTAAAACAAAGAATAGGAAAGTTTGAGCAGGCTAACGGTGGCACTTTATTCCTCGACGAAATTGGCGACATGAGCCTTTCTGCACAGGCTAAAGTACTAAGAGCATTACAGGAAAACAAAATAACCCGTGTGGGCGGAGAAAAGGAAATAGATGTTAATGTGAGAGTTGTTGCCGCTACTAACAAAGATCTGCTAAAAGAGATTGAGAATGGAAACTTTAGAATGGATTTATATCACCGTTTAAATGTGATCCACATTCATGTACCGCCTTTGGTAGACAGGACAAGTGACATCCCCCTCCTATCGGAAACTTTTTGTGAGGAAATCTGTGCCGACTACGGAATGCCTGTAAAACAAATATCAATAGCGGCACATGAGGCTCTTAAACTCCTGCCCTGGAGCGGTAATATCCGTGAATTAAGAAATGTTATCGAAAGGCTTATTATCCTAAGTGATAAAGTTATTACAGATGAAGATGTTAGAGTATACTCTAACCCCAACGAGAGCATTTATGAACCCGTTAAAGCATCTGTAAACAATTCTCACGGTGCTGGTGCAGGCATAGACTTCGATTCTTTTACCAGCTTTCAGGATTACAAAGACTATGCAGAGAAAGAATACATTAAGTTTAAATTGGAAAAGAACAACTGGAATGTATCTAAAACCGCAGAGGATATAGATATACAAAGAAGTC
>NZ_JBEBVH010000340.1:0-3651 GCF_040392825.1 Pseudopedobacter sp. | reverse complement strand
AATTTCTGTATGCGCCTGACGCGTCTTCATCAAAATAAATGTGCCCTTCGAAAATCAGGTTATTTGCCGGGTCTTTAAGATTTTTAAGATTGCCACTAAAAGATGGCCAGCGTTCTGCTGAGCTCCAACTATCTCCGGCTACAATAATGGGTTTTTCTGTGTCCTCAAGTCTTATCTCATGGACTACTTTCTGGGCGATATTAAACCAAGGCACATTTTCTAAAAGGTCATGCGGTTCGTTCATAATTCCATATCCCCAAATGTTATTATAAGTCTTTAATGCTGCCGCTATTTTTTTCCAGGCATCGGAAAGATGGGTTATACTTACCTCGGGAGAACCAACGATATAACGAGTACCATTTACATAACGACGGCAGTAGTTATGCATATCCGGAATTACCCAAAGATTTCTTTCTCTGGCAGCATTTATAAAACTTGTCAGCCTTCTTAATTCGACGGTGTCTAAATCTCCTCCTAAAACAGGCTGAATTCTTTCCCACAAAAAAGGCACTCTAAACAATGTCAGCCCTTTTGATTTGAAATAATCAAGTTCCTCCGTTGTAGGATAAATATAGTTTGTACCATATATGCCCGGAATTTTATCGTGTGCAAATTCGGCTCCTGCCAGATTAACGCCAAAGGGCAATTCTAAATCTTGTGCATAAGCGGCCTTATTAAAAAGTCCTGTTATTAAAAGGCTCAGGAATATTAATTGTCTCATCTTCGTCTTTACTTTTATCTGCATAATTATTAATTGGTTTAGCAAAAGTATATTTACTTAGTAAGGGTATATAATACTTTTATAACTTATGTTTGATGATTATTAGCATTAAAATCAGAGGGCTGTTATTTGCAGTTATCAGGGTTTGTGACTGTATGTTTTGTTAAAATTTCCATTTGAGGGCGGTCAACGCCATTTCTGGGTTCTACTGCTAGAACATAATTTCCCCACCAAGGTCCCGCAGCCCAATAAGTTCCGTTTACACAATTGTCCTTTAAATATTTAAGCATATTGTCTAAAGTTACAAACCATCTTGTATCATTATCCGGCACACCATATTCGCCCACAAAGCCTCTTAAGTTATTTTGTTTTAGCCAGTTTACAAAAGGAGTTACCCGTTCAATACCTATAGTTGGAGTTGCTTTCTCGGCGTCATAAGTTCCTTTATAAGACCCTGATGCATCATTGTCAAAATAAACATGTGCCTCAAAAATCAGGTTATTTGCCGGGTCTTTCAGGTTTTTAAGATTATTGCTGGCCGCCAGCCATCTGGCAGCAGAACTCCAGCTATCTCCACCAACTAAAATAGTAGTTTGGTAATCAACTGCTCTTATTTTATCTATCAGCGCCTGGGCGATATCCAACCACGGAGCAGATGACAGCATACTATGAGGTTCGTTCATTAGCCCATAACCCCAGATATTTGTATATGATTTAAATTCGTTTGCTAATTTCCCCCATGCATCTGCTACGTCTTCTACAGGAACTTCAGAAGAGCCGATAATATAAGTTGTTCCATCAATTTTTCTTCTGCCATAATTATGCATATCTAAAATTATAAAGATGTCTCTTGTTTGTGCGGCATTTACGAAATTCTTCACCCTTGTCAATTCCGCATTATCCAATGGCCCTTTGAGTGAACGTTGTATCCGTTCCCATTTAAAAGGCAGCCTTACCAGATTTAATCCTTTACTTTTAAAATAATCCAGTTCGGCAACGGTTGGATAGGTATAATCTGTATTAAATGTACCGGGCATATTAACTCCAAATTCTGCTCCTGCGAGGTTAACACCAAATGGTTCGGGTTTTAGTGCTACAGGTTTGGGCTCTTCTTTTGGTGCTGGAGTAGGAGTTTTACCCAAATTTTCCGTCTTTTTTTTACATGATGCCGTCCCTAAAGACAGAGCAATAATTATAACAAGGCAGTTTCTTTTCATCTTAATTAATTTAGAATAGTTATTAAATTGGTTGAAATTCAAAAATAGGGGCATAGAGACCGCATAACTAATACTATTATAGCCGAAAGTAACTTCAGATTACCCGATACTTTATTAAATCAGCATTATCATTTAATTTCAAAACCGATTAAACAACAAACAATGCTCAGAATCACTGCTACGTTATTTCTTCTTATTTCGTTTTTTAATTCTTTTGCTCAAACTAATCTGCTGAGGATAAGTGCTGACCGGCGCTATATAGAAAACGCTGATGGTTCTCCGTTTATCTGGATAGGTGATACCGCCTGGGAATTATTTCATAAGCTGGACAGGAAAGATGCCGAAAAATATTTAAAAACCAGAGCTAAACAGGGCTTTACCGTTATACAGGCGGTAATTCTTGCGGAAGATGATGGATTGCGTAAACCTAATATCTATGGAGAAATTCCGCTTATTGAATTAAACCCTGAAAAACCTAATGAAAAATATTTCGAACATGTAGATTTTATTATTAATAAAGCCAAACAGTTAGGATTGTATATAGCGCTATTGCCAACCTGGGGTGATAAAGTTTATTCTAAAAGAGAAGGAATAGGGCCTGTAGTTTTTACCGATAAAAATGCCTACTCCTTTGGGCGATTTTTAGGCGAAAGGTATAAAAACAAGCCTGTAATATGGCTTCTGGGAGGAGACAGAAATATAGATAGCCCGAAAGCAATGAATATATGGAGAGCAATGGCAACAGGAATCAAAAAAGCAGACGGAGGACAACACCTTATGAGTTATCACCCTGCAGGTGAACAATCTTCCTCTCAATATAAAGAAGATTGGATAGATTTTAATTTATACCAGAGTGGACATGCTAATAAATACATGCCGGTATATCGCTTTGCAGAGGTTGATTATAACAGCTTTCCCGTAAAACCATTTCTTGATGCTGAACCTGCCTATGAAGATATTCCCGTAAAATTTTGGGAATACATAAAATGGGACGATTTACAAAAAGTGCCTGAAAGTATCTTAAATAAAGACAATACAATTAAAAATCCTGAATATTTTAAAAAAGGATTTTTTACAGATTATGATGTAAGGGTACATGCCTACTGGAATTTTCTTTCAGGCGCATGTGGCTATACTTATGGTAATAATGCTGTATGGCAAATGTTCAAAAAGAATGATAATTTTACTATTCCTTGTTTAACGGACTGGAAAAAGGCGCTAAAACGTCCCGGAGCCAAAAACATGATACATGTACGGAAGTTTTTTGAAACAGTACCCTTTTATACATTAGAGCCAAATCAGTCAATCATCGTCAGCAAATTTGCTAAAGACAGTACTTATATCAGCGCTGCCACAACAAGGGACCGTTCTTTAGCAGTGGTTTATCTTGCCAGAGGACAAAAAGTTCAACTTTCGCTGAATCAGTTTAAAAGTCATTGTATTTCTGTTTCATGGTATAATCCCAGAAACGGAAGATTTTCTATCCCTTTTTTGATTGATAAAACAAATGAATTTACTTTCATACCTCTTACTTCGGGTATGTATAATGATTGGTTGCTGGTACTTAATTCTATGGATTAGTCTCAGTAGAAAAAACGCCTCCTATGTTTAAAACAAGGAAGCATTTTCTTTTTTTGTTTGAATTTTAGTTCTTCACTTCTATTATTTTGAATTTCTTAACTCCGTCTGGCATTTCCCATTCTACGATGGCAC
>NZ_JBEBVH010000339.1:0-3662 GCF_040392825.1 Pseudopedobacter sp. | reverse complement strand
AAAATTAAAATTAATACAACAAAAAAGCATTAAAAAATCAAAAAATAAATAAAAATTTATTTTTTTTTCAAAAAATTACTTGCATTTACAAACAAACTAAACCATATTTACATTATAATTTTAAAAAACACTAAAAATAAACAACAAAATCACAATAAAACACACATTAAAACATTAAAACACAAACTAATTAAACATAAAACAACAAAAAAGCTTACAAAAAATCATTTTTAGTGAATTTTAAATAAAAAACAAACAAAAAAATCAACTAAAACCACTTTTATGAAAAAGAACATCCTATCAATCTTATTAATGTGTAGTATCATTACAATTACTACTTATGCACAAGACACAGAGAGCTCTGCTTTAGAGATTTCTGGTAGTGCTGATGTCTATTGGAAGTATGACTTTGCCAAACAAACTAATATCTCGACCTACTTCACAGAAGATCATAATTCCATATCACTGGGAATGCTGGATCTAGCCCTAAAGAAATCTACCGGAAAGGCTTCTTTTGTTGGCGAGATATCTTTTGGCCCAAGAGGACAGTATAGATCTATATTAAATGGTGATGAAAACCCCAACAACTCAGACAATAGTTTCCACATACAGAATCTATATGCTTCTTATGCCTTTACAGAAAAGCTTAGTATGACTGCTGGATTTATGGGAACTTTTATAGGATATGAAGTAATATCTCCTTCTGCAAATTTTCATTACTCTACGTCTTATCTTTTTGGAGCAGGACCTTTCCAAAACGCAGGCATAAAAGCGAATTATGTATTCTCAGACAAAATAAGCGGTATGATAGGTTTGTTTAATGATTGGAATAATTATCAGGACTTTAATGGAGTTTCTCATTTTGGTGCACAATTAGGCATAACTCCCGATGACAATTCCAGTATCTATCTAAATTTTCTTACAGGATCTTCTGAAGGTGGAGAATTAAATTATACTTCCGGGACGTTGGTAGACTTGGTTGCATCTTATGGTTTTTCCGAAAAATTCGCATTAGGATTAAATGCAGCAGATTATACCTTAAAATCTGATGGTGGATATACGGGAGTAGCCCTATATCCTAAATACAGTATAAACGACAATATTCAACTTGGTGTAAGGGGTGAATATTTCAAAATTAAGGATGTAACAGGTATAGACGGCGATACAAAAACAACGGTTACACTTTCGGCAAATCTGAAACACGGAGGATTAACTTTTATTCCCGAATTCAGACTGGATAACAGTAAACAAAAGGAATTTTTCAAGGATGACTTTATAACTCCTACTAAAAATGCGTGTCAGTTCTCTGCCGCTCTGGTTTATACTTTCTAACAAAAACAAAAGGGGCGAATGTAGACGCCCCTTTTTCGTTACCTTTTTTCTTTAAACTTCTAATAGGTCTCTGCCAATTTTAACGCTTCATACACATTGACAATCCCTCCTGTTACGGATAGATTTTTAAAATTAAGTTTTAGGGTATTTGATTTTTCTTCAACAATAACTTCCTGATTAAAAGGCACACAAGATTTCATAATAATCTCTTTTACCTGAACCGCACTTAATTTCGGATAATACGAACGTATAATTCCCGCAACACCAGATACAACGGGAGCCGCCATACTGGTTCCGCTTTGCTCTTCATATTTAGACCCGGGAACAGTACTATTTATAGCATATCCCGGCGCAAACACATCTACTTTAGTTTTCCCATAATTGGAAAATGAAGCTTTTAATGTACTGTCTGCTTTCCATGACGAAGCTCCAACCTCCAGCCAGGCTTCCGCAAGACCACCGTCTTCATAAAACCTATTCGGAAAGTTAAATTCCTCTTCCAGATTCTTATTGTCATTTCCTGCAGCATGCACTAAAAGCACATCTTTGGACATAGCATATTTAACTGCTTCATCTACCGCATTCTTATCTGTCGAATAAGATTTCCCAAAACTCATATTAATTATTTTTGCGCCCATATCTACCGCATAACGGATGGAATTAGCAACATCCTTATCTCGCTCGTCTCCATTAGGCACACAACGTACGGAAATAATTTCTACATTATCTGCTACACCTTTTATTCCTTTCCTATTAGTTCTGGAAGCTCCAATTATCCCGGCAACATGAGTTCCATGCAGTGCATCTGGCCCACTAACATCAGAATTCCCATAAAATCGTTCATTTACATTTGCATAATTATCACCAACAGTGTCTCTGGAATAAAATTGTTCATTCAAATGATACTGCAACTGATCTTTATAATAATCCACTGCTTTTTGGAACATATTGTCGTAAAGAACAGAAAAACGCTCTTTTTTTAATTGTTGAATTAAAAAAGACACCAAATATTCTTCTGACGGATCCATTACTTTCAATGCCTTAAAATCTTTAGATTTTGGATTCTTCTTTCCAGTCACTTCTACTAAAGAGTCGACAATAAATTTAACAGCACTTGCACTAGCCAACTCTTTAAAGGCCTCTACTTTCTTACTATCCAATTTACTTTTCAGATCGATATACTTTTTATACTCACCCCTCTGGCTAGTTTTTATCTGGGTCGAATCTTTACCTCTAAAAACCTCCGAATACGACCTTACCAATCTGGTTAACTCTAAATTATCATAGTTTACGTTACCTATAGATGACCCTAAGAAATTCCATCCGTTAACATCATCTATATAACCGTTACCATCATCATCTGCTCCATTTTTTTGCTCTTTATCGTTTTTCCAAATTACCGCAGAGAGATCTTCATGATTAATATCTATTCCACTATCTAAAACAGCTATCTTAACCTTTACACCGGTTTTATTTTTCAAAAGCTCTTTATAAGCCCGTTCTGTACTTACACCAAAAACACCGTCTTTTTGCAGATCCAGGTTTTGCCAATTTAATTTTTGAGCAAACAGGAAAGAGGGAATAAGGAAGAAAATGAAACTGATAAATATAAACCTGACTTTACAACTTTTGATATTCATTAGGATATTGATGTGTTTAAAATCTACAAAGGCTACGAATATCTCATTTTGTAGTGAAAATTTAAATTTTAAAACGTTTTTAACATTATATTAACGTTTAAGTCTAAGCATAAAAAAAGCCCAGAGACAAAGTCTCCAGGCTCGATATGGTTTGGTTTGGGAACTAGATTTTATTTTTGAAGAACTGAATAGTATACATCATTCCATCTCAGTTCGTTCTCGAACTGATTGATTTTTGTTTCTGCATCAATTACTACATACTCGATTCCTGCGATATCTGCAAAATCTTTAAAATATTGAGGAGTTAAATTTTGACTAAAAACCGTGTGATGTGCCCCACCCGCATAAATCCATGCAGTACAAGCTGTGCGCATATCGGGCAGTGGTTTCCATAATACTCTTGCTACCGGTAATTTCGGCAACTGATTTTCCGTTTCTACCGCTTCAACTTCATTTACTACCAATCTGAAACGATTACCCATATCTACTAAAGAAGCATTTAAAGCCGCTCCCTTTTTAACATTAAAAACCAGTCTTGCCGGATCTGCTTTACCACCAATCCCCAAAGGATGAACTTCTAATGAAGGTTTTTCTTTTGCCAAAGAAGAATCAACTTCCAACATATGTGAACCTAAAACCATGGAGTTATCAGGATCAAAATGGTAAGTGTAATCTTCCATAAAAGCATTA
>NZ_JBEBVH010000338.1:0-3697 GCF_040392825.1 Pseudopedobacter sp. | reverse complement strand
TTTTGGAAACACTTTATACTCGTGTGCCAATTGATTCCACTTTTCTTTCATTTGACCAACTCTTTCAGGAAATTTTTCAGCAAGGTTCACGGTTTCAGAACGGTCTGTAGCCAGATTATATAGCTCCCAGTTCGATTTCCCGTCCAACCTAACAATCTTCCAATCTCCCTGTCTAAGTGCCGCAGCTCCATTATGCTCCCAAAAAAGTTCATCATGAAGCTGTTTTTTGATTTTTCCTGTAAAAACAGGTATCAGGCTTTTACCCGGAGAAGGAGTAATCGCATTACCTTCGAAAACTTTTGGATATTCTGCCCCTGAAATATCAATGCAAGTCGCCATTAAATCTATGATATGTGCCGGAACACTATTAAATGTGTTTTTCCCTTTAATACCTTTTGGCCAATAAGCAATAAACGGGGTATTTATTCCTCCTTCATATTCTTTAGCTTTCCAATAACGGAATGGGGTATTAATTGCGTTTGCCCACTGTTGTCCAATTCCCATATGGGTAGTTTGCGGGCCGGGCAATACATCTTTATTTACAGAGAAGCTAACTTTTTCTCCCTCCCGGGTAGTTCCGGACCTATCGAAACCGGGACCAAATACTTCGGGGCGCTCCGGGCTGGCTCCGTTATCAGAAAGAAACATAATCAGTGTATTTTCCAACTCTCCCGACTTTTTTAATTGGTCAATCAGTTTACCGACATTCTGATCTAAACAGTCTACCATTGCAGCATGTACAGCCATTGCTCTGGCATCCCATACAGAATCCTTATTACTGTTCCATGTCTTTCCATCAGCAATAAAATCAGACAAAGCAGTCTGCTTCGGATCAATTAATCCCAATTTTATCATTTTCTGATAACGTCGCTCTCTGATATAATCCCAACCCTTTTTGTAAGTGTTTTCATATTTTTTGATATCCTTCTCCAAAGCCTGAAGTGGCCAATGAGGTGCTGTAAATGCCATGTATATGAAAAAAGGATCCTTATTGGCAGAAAACTGCTGAACATATGCTACTGTAGAATCGCCAATGGCATTGGTATAATAAAAGTCCTTCGGTACATTTTGTACAGGTTTTGTTCCGTTTACCAAAGAAAACGGATCGAAATAGTCTACCACTCCCCAGATATTACCATAGTATTTTTGGAATCCTTTGTGGGTTGGGTACGATAGAGTATCTGCAAAATCTTTATTCTTAATCTTATGGTCTAACCATTCCAACTGTTGTTCTTTTTCCTGAAAAGGCCGGGTTTCAGATACATGCCACTTCCCTACCATTCCTGTTTGGTAACCCGCATTTTTTAAAACCTGCGCAATGGTCACAGTATTAGATGTTAAACCGCCTCTATATCCTGGCTTTTGCTGATCCATTGTCATGTTTCCTATCCCGGCAGTATGCGGGTAAAGTCCGGTTAACATAGATGCTCTTGTAGGACAACATCTGCTCGCATTATAAAAACTGTTAAAACGCACTCCCTGGCTTGCCAGCCAGTCTAAATTTGGTGTATTGATTTCACCTCCATAACAGCCTAAATCAGAATACCCCAGATCGTCTGCCATGATGATGATGATATTAGGTTCTTTTTTTGGCGATCTGTCTTGCGCAAATGACATTACACTTTGCGCTAACATAGCTAATAACGTAAATGAGGTTAAGACCCCAATGCGAATTACTTTCATGATTAGATAAAATAACTGGTTTTCCTTTTGACAATTTTAGTTTAAAAAACACCTTTTCGATTAGCATTGTCGTTAAATTATTCTGGACTATTGTTCAATTTCCCTTAAACAACTGTACATTTATTGAATTGCTTAAGTTTAATTTTGAAATTAGATTCCCTGATTTAAGCCTAATGCTATGAAATATTTCTGCAGTATTGTTTACTGTATCTTTTATTTAAGCGGATATATTTCCGCTCAGGAGATCCGTTTTAGAAAACTTACTTCAAACCAGGGTTTATCTCATAATACAGTATATGCAATAAGCCAGGATGAAAAAGGTTTGATGTGGTTTGCTACCAGAGAAGGGCTAAATCGATACGACAGCTATCAGATTAAAAATTACTATATAGAAGATTCTAAACTGGGGGGATCGGCGAACAAAATAAGCGCTTTATTATGTGATGGAGATTCTATATATGTAGGCACAGATAATGGGCTATACATTTACAATCAAAAGACAGATCAGCTAACAGAAAGTACTGTTTTGAAAGACAGAACTCCTGTATTATTCCTTTTTAAAAACTCGAGAACTATCTTCATTGGTACAACCGCCGGATTATACAAAATAGCTAAGAACAAGGCCAAACTGATAAGTACTAAGAATATCCCCGCTAAAGCTATAGGGAAATTATCTGAAAATAGTTTTTTGGCAGGTCTGGGAAATAAACTACAAATTATCGACAGTTATGGGAATGTCTCCCGAACATTTGATTCTTCTGCGCTATCCGTACTATCTTTTTCCGATTTCAATATATTTAATATTTACAAAGACAATAAAGGCTTTCTCTGGTTGTGTACAAACTATGGCTTATTCTATTACAATACAGAGAACCAGAGGTTTTTCAGATTGAATTTCGCAAATTCAGAAAATCAGGAAGCCAATACTGTAAGATCTGTTGTAAGCGACGGCAAAGATCTGCTTTATATAGGTACCGAAGATGGCTTACATATATATAATTTAAAAACAACAATATCCGGGAATTACCAGCAGTCTTTTGGCAACGATCCTAAAAAGTTAAATGATAAAGCCATATATTCTGCCTATCTGGCAAAAGATGGTTCAATCTGGCTGGGTACTTACTTTGGAGGTGTAAACTATATCCCATCAAACACCTACGGTTTTAAAAGCATCATCGCCAACGATAATGGCAAGGGACTTTCGGGAAAAGCGATTAGCCAGATGATGGAAGACAGCCAGCGTAATATATGGATTGGAACAGAAGACGGTGGTATAACCATCTATAATCCCGAAAAGGATTCTTATTCCTATATAAACAAGACCAGCCGGCCTTTTTATTTAAACATCAATAACGTTCATGCCATTCACGATGATGGTTATGGGAATATATGGGTTGGTACATTTTTAGGTGGCTTGCACCAGTTTGATCTTAAAAAGAAGAAAACAATTATTTATACGAATAAAATTGACGATAAAAGTTCTTTGTCTAACGACTATGTATATGCCATTTATCGGGATAGCCGGGGAAATTTGTGGATAGGTACCCAAAATGGATTAAACACCTTTGATTATAAAACGAAAAGCTTTAAGCTTTTTAGACCTGATATTTTGGGCAATAAGTTCATTTACGATATTACAGAGGATAAAAACGGAGATTTATGGTTCTGCACCAGATTTAACGGAATTTACAGATATAAGCCTTCAAACGGGCATATAGAACACTATTCTGCTACTATTACTCATACAAGTAACCAGATTATAAGTGTATACAAAGACAGTAAGCAACAGCTATGGTTTGGGACGCTAAATGGCGGGGTCTGTGTTTATAATATTGAAAAAAATAGGTTCAACAATTTTACTACCAATAATGGGCTGGCCAATAACAATGTTTATGGAATACTGGAAGACGGAAATGGATATATTTGGCTGACAACCAATCGCGGCATTTCTAAATACGACCCAAAGAATAATCGCTTTACAAACTACGATAATAAGTACGGACTTCCCTCAAAC